>DASZUH010000211.1:0-18559 GCA_035547715.1 Solirubrobacterales bacterium | reverse complement strand
GGCTGTCGCTTGTTGCGCCATGCGGAACAAGCGACAGCCGGAGGACGGCCACGGGCCGGCGACGGGCGTGGTTCCGGGGGAAGGTCGCAGGGACGGGAGGTTCGCCGGGCTTCCGTCACGGTCCCGCCCGGTTCGTCACGGGTCCTCATGCCTTCGGTCACCTCCGCCGGGGGTCGGGACGAACCTGTCGCCTTTGGTAGCCCACAGGGCGCCCAAAGGCGACAGGTTGACGGCCGGGGCCCGAGAAGTCGGGAGGAGGCGTGACGTTCCCGGCGTCTTCGTCACGGGACCTGCGCGTTCGTCACGGACCATGCGCTTCTTCCCCGCGACACGCGCACGTCCGCCGGCGCACGTCACGAACCCTCGCACCTCTCCCCACGGACCGGCCTTCTCGATGGCGGCCACAACCTGCCAGGGTCGCCACCGAGAAGGCCGGGCGCAACTCGGACGGCCGCCTCCCTCCCGGCGAAGGGGCGAACGCGCCCGCGGCGCGGCTAGAACACCTGGTAGCTCTGGATGCTGATGAAGAAGCCGTGGCCGGACTGGTTCACGCAGGTGACGCCGTCGGTGCGGCTGATGCACTCGGAGCCGCCGACGCGCGAGGCGGTGTCGTATGTGAGCGAGGAGGCGGTCGGGTCGAGGGCGGTGTCGCCGGCGCAGACGAATCCGGCCTCGCCGCGGGCGGCGACCTCGAGGCCCTGGCCGTAGCCGACCTGCTGCGGGCACTTGGCGGGCCGCGGCAACGGCTTCCAGTCGCGCTTGCGGATGTCGCAGCGGGCGCCGCCCTGGTACATCGCGCAGCCGATGTTTCCCGACGGCGTGCGGAAGGTCCGCAGGTGGAGGACCCGCTTGGGCTGCTGCGCTTCTTCTGCGGCCTTCTGCGTCGCCGCTTTCTTGGCCGCCGCGCCCTCCTGGCCGTCGGAGCCGCCCCCGCCCTTGGCCGGCACCTCGATCCGTTCGGTGACCGTCCGCACGATCGTCGTCGTCCCGCCGCCCCCGCACCCGGCGACCAGTGCGGCGACGGCGAGGACCAGCGCCACGAGGGCGACCGCCGGCGCCACGCGGCGGCTCACGCCAGTGCCTCGACCTTCGCCGCGAGCTCGAAGTCGGCGGCGGTGAGGCCGCCCTCGGAGTGGGTCGAGATCGTCACCGTGACCGTGTCCCAGGAGATCTCGACGTCGGGGTGGTGGCCCATCGCCTCGGCGGGCGCGACCAAGGAATCGACGAAACGCACCGAGCCGACGAAGTCGCCCCGCCTGAAGGACTTGACGATCGCGTCGCCCTGCCGCTCCCAGCCCTCCAGGTCGGCCAGCCTCGCCTCGATCTCCTCGCTCCCCAGCAGCGCCATCCCGCGGCAAGCCTAACCGGCCCGCGACGAGGATTTTGTTACACGGCTTACGGAGTTAGAACGATCTTGAGCGCCTCGCGCCGGTCGAACATCGCGTAGGCCTCGGCCGCGTCGTCGAGCTTCATGTGGTGGCTGACCAGGGGCGTCGGGTCGAGCCTGCCGCTCTCGAGCAACGCCAGCACCGGGTCGAGGTGCGCGATCACGTTGGCCTGGCCGAGGCGCAGGTCGAGGCCCTTCAGCCAGGCCAGCCCGACGTTCATCTCGTACCTGCCGACCTGGACGCCGATCCCCGAGACCGTGCCGGCGTTCCGCGCCAGCGAGATCGCCGCGTCGAGCGCCGCGGGCGCACCGACCGCCTCGATCACGACGTCGGCGCCGCGCCCGCCGGTCGCCCCGCGCACCTCCGCTTTCGGGCTCTGCTCGGTGAGGTGGACCGGCGTCGCGCCGAACCGGCGCGCCAGCTCCAGCCGCTCGGCGACCGAGTCGACCGCGAAGACCTGCGCCGCGCCGCCGGCGACCGCCGCCTGCACCGCGCAGAGCCCGACCGGGCCGAGCCCCAGCACCGCGACCGTGTCGCCCATCCGCATCCCGGAGTGGGCGACCGCGTGGTACCCGGTGCCCATCACGTCGCCGGCGAAGAGGGCGGTGTCCACGGACATCCCCGCGGGCACCCTGCGCAGGACCACGTCGGCGAACGGCACCAGCGCCTGCTCGGCCTGCGTCCCCGGGAGCGCGCCGAGGTTCGCGCCGTGGCCGAAGGTGCGGCCGCGCTCGCAGCGGTTGTGGTCGCCGCGCAGACAGGTGCCGCAGCTGCCGCAGGCGACGAGGAAGCAGCCGAGCACGCGGTCGCCGACGCCGACCCGGGTCACCCCGTCGCCGACCGCCAGCACCTTGCCGACGTACTCGTGGCCGATCACCGTCCCCGGGTCGACCGGCACGCGGCCGTGGAAGATGTGGAGGTCAGAGCCGCAGACGCCGCTCGCCTCGACCGCGATGATCGCCTCGTCGGGATGCTCGAGCACCGGCGCGGGGACCTCGTCGACCCGCACCTCCCCCGGCGCCTGGAAAGTCACCGCCCGCATGGGGGCAACTTATCTAGGAAGGCTGGACGCCGGCGACCTGGAAGCGGTTCGCCTGGCCGTCGGGGCTCGCCGTCTCGGCGATCCGCGACTCGAGCGCCAGCTCTTTCTCGAAGTCGGCCGCCTCGCCGTGCTGGAAGGAGACGTCTTGGCCCTCGAGCAGCTCGATGAAGACCTCGACGAAGCGCGCGTCGAGCTGGGCACCGGCGACGCGGCGGAGCTCGGTGATCGCGTCCTGGCTCGACATCGGCGTGCGGTAGGAGTCGCGCGCCGTCATCACGTCGTAAGTGTCGGCGACCGAGATGATCCGCGCCAGTTCGGGAATTTCGTCGCCTTTCAGCCCGCGCGGGTAGCCCTTGCCGTCGATCCGCTCGTGGTGGGCCAGGATGATGTCGGCGACCGGCCCGTAACCGTCGAGCGAGGAGACGACCCGCGCGCCCTGCTGCGGATGGCGCTTGATCAGCATCCAGTCCTCGTCGGTCAGCGGCACGTTGGCCTTCAGGATCCGGTCGGGCAGGATGAACTTGCCGATGTCGTGGAGCAGCGCCGCGATGTGGACGAGCTCCTCCTCCTGGCGCGAGAAGCCGGCCCGCTGGGCGATCGCCCGCGAGTAGCGCGCCACCGCGGCCGAGTGCCGCGCGGTCATCTGGTCGCGCAGGTCGAGCGTGCGCAGCAGCGCCGACAGCATCCCGACCTGGAAGCTGGCCAGCTGGTTGGAGCGCGTCTCCAGCTCGTTCGCCCGCTGCCGGGAGACGAGCAGGGCGCCGAGCAGGTACTGGAAGGTGATCAGCACGATGCCGAAGAGGGCGACGCCGGCGATTCCCACCTGGGCGTAGAGGAAGGCGACGCCGACCGCCATCAGCGCCGCCATGAGCTCCGAGGGCAGCAGCGGGATCAGCGCCGTGCGCACCTGCTTGATGATCGGGATGCGTTTGAGGTAGCGGGTGTAGGCGGCGATCCCGGCGAAGTTGATCGCCAGCGCCAACAGGAAGACGCCGAAGACGAGGACGTAGAAGCCGACCTGGTCGTCATTGATGTTGTTGTTGGTGACGATCGCGTGGAAGACCACGCCGCCGACGAGCGGGAAGAGGGCGTAGTTGAGGAGGTTGGCGACGAAGTAGTGCGTCTCCTCGCGCCACCGCAGCCAGCCGACGCCGATCGTGATCACGCCGATCAGGGCGGCCGGCGCGCCGCCGAGGAAGACCATCGAGAGGACCAGCGCCAGGAAGCTGCCGGAGATCCTGATTTTGTCCCCGGTCGAGGTGGCCGTCAGGTCGCTGAAGATCGAGAAGCCGAGCAGGATGACGAACAGCGCCGGGTCCCAGTTGGCCGAGGGCGCGGCGGCGACAACCGCCAGGAGCACGATGATGAAACCGACGAATTGGCCGGCCACGACTGGTCTGGTGGGGCGATCGGTACCCATGACGGGCGGGGATGGATTCTGGTCCACCCCCCAACTTTCCTTATCCGGATGCGGTCACCTTCTCGGCCGCAGCCGATCCGGCAAATTGCAGGATAAAGCGGAAAAACCGGGCAACAAGGGCGTGTGGCCGAATGGCCCTGGAATTGCAAAGGACGTCCGCGGCGGTACGCCATGGTACGTCCCTGGAAACGCGAAAGGCGCCCCCGGAAGGAAGCGCCTCGCGTGAAGTCTTGGTGAGCAGACCTACGAGCCTGCTCTGATGAATCAACCGAAGCGGTAGCCCATTTCAATGCCCCTTTCCATCGTTGAAGCCCGCAACCTTGTGCAGCGCATGGTCAAAACTTCCAAAAGCGACAGGGAAGTTGTAGCACAGGCTGGCGGAAACTTGTGCAACTGCAGGAAATCTTGTGCATAAACTAGGTAAACCGGTGCGTGGCCATGCGTGATTCAGGGCTCAGAGCACCGCTGCGACGACCGCTGTTCCGGCGGCTGCTCGCGACCTACTCGATCAACGAGATGGGCGACTGGATGGGGATCGTCGCCCTGTCGGTGCTCGTCTACGAAGAGACGCACAGCGCCTACGCCACGGCGGCGCTCTTCCTCGGCACCCGATTCCTGCCGGGGATCCTGGCTCCGCTGCTGGTCACGCGGGTCGAGAAGCCGCCGCCGCGGCTGATCCTGCCGCTGATCTACTGCCTCGAGACGGCGGCCTTCGGCACGCTGGCGCTGCTGGTCTCGCACTTCTCGTTGCCCGCGGTGGTCGTCGTCGCCACGCTCGACGGCGCTCTGGCGCTGGCCGGGCGGGCGCTGACCCGCGCGAGCGTGGTCAGCCTGCTCGGCGAGTCGGGCGAGCTGCGCGCGGGCAACGCCCTGCTGAACGTCGCCTTCACCGCCGGGGCCGCGGTCGGACCGGCGCTGGCCGGACTGGTCGTCGCCGCACTCGGCCTGCAGGCGGCGCTCTTCGCCAACGCCGCGTCGTTCTACCTGGTCGCCTGGATCCTCGTCACCGCGGGCCCGATCCCGCGGGCGGAGCCCGAAGAGGGCAGCACCCGCGAGCGCGTCCGCGCGGGCTTCGCCTACGTGCGCCGCAACCTGCCGCTGCGACGCATCCTCCTCGCCCAGGCGCTCGCCTTCGTCTTCTTCTCCGCCGTCTCGCCGATCGAGGTCATCTACGCGAAGGACTCGCTCGGCACCAACGACACCGGGTACGGCGTGATGCTGGCCGCCTGGGGCATCGGCATGCTGCTCGGCAGCCTCGTCTTCGCGAGCGCCAAACGCGTGTCCCTGGCGGCGCTCTTCGTCCTCTCGACCCTGGTCATCGGGGCCGGCTACCTAGGTTTGGCGGCGGCGCCGAACCTCGCCCTCGCGTGTGTCGCATCCGTGATCGGGGGTACCGGGAACGGAGTTCAATGGGTTTCGGCGATCAGCTCGGTTCAAGAGTTGACGGAGTCGGGTATGCAGGCGCGGGTCATGGCGGTCCTGGAGTCGATAGGTGCGGCGATGCCCGGTCTCGGGTTCGCGGTCGGTGGCTTGATAGCTGCGATCGCGACGCCGCGCACGACCTTCCTGGTCGCCGGCCTGGGCGTCCTCGCGATCGTCGCCCTGGCGGTTCCGTTGCTTCGCGAAGGCCTGGGCGGGCGCGTCGCAGGGTCGGGAGGAATTCCGCTTGACGAAAGCGACGTCGTTGTGCTGGAGTTGCTGCCTGGAGGCATGCCAATACCTGATTCGGAGGTCGAGCTTTGAAGAAGTTCTCTGTGTTCTTGACGATCGCTGTACTGGCAGCGGTCATGGCGGTCGCGCTGGCCGCGTGCGGCGGTGGGAGCAGCACTTCCGGCAGTTCGCCGTCGACCTCTGAAGAAGAACCGGCCGGGGGCGGCGCCGCCCCCGCCGAAGGCGAAGGCAACGAAGGCGGGACGCTGAAAGGCGCCTACACCTCGTTCCCGGATTACATGGACCCGCAGATCTCCTACACGGCGGAGGGTTGGACCGCGATGCGTCCGGTCTACATCCCGCTGCTGACCTACAAGGCGGCCGCCGGAGAAGAAGGCGCGGAAATCATCCCGGGCCTGGCCGAAGAACTGCCGAAGGTCACCAACGGCGGCAAGACCTACACGATGCACCTGCGTAAAGGCCTCAAATACTCGAACGGCGAAGAAATCAAAGCCGGTGACTTCAAATACGCCGTCGAACGCTGCTTCCTGACCAACTCCGGCGGCTCGCCCTTCTACACCGACATCGTCGGCGCCGAACAGTTCGCGAAAACCAAGAAGGGCGGCATCTCCGGCATCAAGACGAACGAAAAGACCGGCGAAATCGTCATCAACCTGGTCAAACCGCGAGGCACGTTCAACAACGAGCTCGCGCTGATGTTCGTCGCCCCGGTCCCGCAGAGCACGCCGGACGAAGACCAGTCGGCGAGCCCGCCGCCCGCGTCGGGCCCGTACATGATCACCAAATCGCAGCCGGGTCGCGGTTGGGACTACGAACGGAATCCGTACTGGGCCAAAGACAACGGCAAACAGATGACGGAAATCCCCGCCGGCCACGTCGACAAGATCGAAATCGAAGTCAACCGCAACCAGTCGACCCAGGTCAACGACATCGAATCGGGCAAGCTCAACTGGATCTTCGATCCGCCCCCGACCGATCGCTACGCGGAAGTCAAGGAAAAATTCGAAGGCACCCAGTTCCGTCTCGAGCCGACGATCTCCACGTACTACTTCTGGATGAACGAGACGCAGGAACCGTTCAACAACCTGAAAGTCCGTGAAGCCGTCAACTACGCGGTCGACCCGGCGGCGCTGGAACGCGTCTACACCGGCCAGATCGTCGGGACCCAGCAGATCCTGCCGCCCGGGATGCCCGGCTACGAAAAATTCGAACTGTTCCCGCACAACGTCAAGAAAGCGAAGGAACTGATCGCCGAATCGGGCGTCAAGGACAAAGAAGTGACCGTGTGGACGGACTCCGAGAGCCCGAACAACGACGCCGGCACCTACTACGCGGGCGTCCTCAACGAAATCGGTCTCAAGGCGGAACTCAAAATCCTCAACCCCGATAACTACTTCACCGTGATCGGGAACACCTCGACCCCGAACCTGGACACCGGGTTCGCCGACTGGTTCGAGGACTATCCGCACCCGAACGATTTCTTCGGGATCCTGCTCAACGGCGAAAGCATCCAGTCGACCAACAACGAGAATTTCTCCCAGACGAACATTCCGGAACTGAACGAAAAGATCAACCAGTTGGCGACCGAACAGCTCGGCCCGAAACAGGAAAAGGAATACTCGGAACTCGACAAATCGTTCATGGAAGAGGCGGTCTGGGCCCCGTACGGGACCCGCACCCTCTCCCTGTTCGTCTCGGAAGACATCAACCTGGAAACCGCGATCTGGAACCCGACCTTCGAGACCGAACTCACCAGTCTCGAATTCAAGGAATAGGTCATTACAGATTGTCGTTAGTTGTCCTCCGAGTCTGAGAACACCGGTGCAGAGGCGGCGGTCCCCGGGGCCGCCGCCTCACCGGCACCGGGAACCGGGCCCGCCGACGCGGAATTCTCCGTCGTCGACGCGGGCGCCGGTCCTCGCGAGAGCGGCGGCCCCTGGGCGATCGCCTGGCGCCGTCTGCGTCGCAACAGGTTCGCCCTCTTCGCCCTCGGCGTCTTCTTCCTGATCCTGATCTGCTGCCTGCTCGCGCCGGTCTGGGCCAACGACGTCGCCCACACCGGACCGAACACGACCCACACCCTCGAGAAACTCCACGAGGGGGGCGAAGTCAAGGAAGTCGTCGAACCGAGCGGCAAGGCGATCGGCCCGCAGTGGTTCAGCGCGGGCGGCAAGTTCTTCCTCGGCGCCGACGGCCACCTCGGCCGCGACGAGATGGTCCGCCTCCTCTACGGCGGCCGCTCCTCGCTCTTCATCGGCATCGTCGCCGCGATCATCACGACGATCCTCGCGGTCGTCTTCGGCCTGCTCGCAGGCTTCTACGGCGGCTGGACCGACACCGTGATCTCGCGGATCATGGACGTGATCTGGGCCTTCCCGGTGGTCCTGCTCGCGATCGCGATCGGCATCGTCCTGGCCGTCGGCGGTCTCGAAATCGGCCCCATACACGTGAAGTCGAGCTCGCTCTGGATCCCCACCTTGATCATCGGCTTCGTCTACACGCCGTACATGGCGAGACCCTTGCGGGGCGAAGTGCTCGCCCTGCGCGAAAAAGAGTTCATCGAGGCGGCGGTGGCGCAGGGGGCGGGGTCGATGCGGATCATGTTCGTCGAACTGATGCCGAACCTGATCTCGACGATCATCGTCTTCTTCACCCTCAACATCGCCAACAACATGCTGCTCGAGTCGGTGCTCTCATACCTCGGCGCCGGCGTCCAGCCGCCGAGCTCCTCCTGGGGGACGATGATCTCGGAAGGCTTCGAAGCGCTCTACAGCCAGCCGCTGCTGACGATCATCCCCGGCACCGCGATCCTGCTCACGGTGCTCTCCGTGAACATCTTCGGCGACGGCCTGCGCGACGCGCTCGACCCGAAATCGAAAGTACGCTTCGAGGCCCGGGCGGGGACCGCCGACCCCGACGCGATCGGACCGGTCTGAGCCGATGCTCCGCTTCCTCGTCAGGCGCGTCCTCGGCGCGATCGCGGTCCTCCTCGCGATCTCGATCCTCGTCTTCCTGATCTTCAACGTGGTGCCGGCGACCAACCCGGCGGCGCGGATCGCGGGCAAGAACGCAACGCCGCAGCTGATCAAGAACGTGGAAAAGGAATGGGGCTTCGACAAGTCGCTGCCGGAGCAGTACTGGACGCAGATGAAGCTGATCTTCACCGGCAAGGTGGTGTCCATCCAATCCCACATCAACGTCGACAAGAGGATCGAGGAAGGCATCCCGGCGACCGCCTCCTTGTGCATAGGTGCGGCGATCATCTGGCTCGCCTTCGGCTTCGCGTTCGGGTACTTCTCGGCGATCAGGGCCGGTGGCTTCACCGACAGGGCGCTGACCGTCCTGGCATTGGTGGGTATCTCGATGCCGGTTTTCTGGCTGGCCTCGCTGATGCTCTATTACTTCACCTACAAGCTCGAAATCTTCCCCAACAGTGGGTACGTGTCGCTGTCGAACCCGTGGCAGTGGTTCACCCATCTGATCCTGCCGTGGATCAGCCTGGCGATCCTCTACGCCGGTTTCTACAGCCGGGTGCTGCGCTCGAGCATGCTGGACGTGATGAACGAGGACTACGTCCGCACCGCGCGCGCCAAGGGGCTGAGCCAGCGCCAGGTGATGACCCGCCACGTGCTGCGCAACTCGCTGATCCCGGTGATCACCCTCTTCGGGCTCGACTTCGGGGTGCTGATCGGCGGCGGTGCGATCGTCACCGAGACGCTCTTCAACATCGAAGGCGTCGGCCTCTTCACCTCGGAAGCGCTGAAAAATCAAGACTTCCCCTCGATCATGGCGATCACCATCTTCGGCGCCTTCTTCATCGTGCTCTTCAACATCCTGGTCGACATCGCCTACGCGTACCTCGATCCGCGCATCCGCCTCGGGACCTCGGCGACGTGAGCGTGACCCCGGAGACCCAGCCCGCCCCGATGGGCCCGGGCGGCGGTCCGCTGCTCGAGGTCGAGGGCCTGCGCGTCGGCTTCGCCACCGAAGACGGTCGCGTGCAGGCCGTCGACGGCGTCGACTTCGAGCTCGAACCGGGCGAAGTGCTGGCGATCGTCGGCGAGTCCGGCTCGGGGAAGAGCGTCACCGCGCAGACGATCATCGGCCTCACCCGCGGGCCCAACTCGCGGATCGAAGGCTCGGTGAAGCTGAACGGCGAAGAGCTGACGACGCAGAGCGAATCGCAGCTGCAGAAGGTGCGCGGCTCGAAGATCGCGATGATCTTCCAGGACCCGATGACCTCGATGAACCCGGTCTACACGATCGGCAGGCAGATCATCGAGGCGATCAAGGCGCACGATCGCTCGGTCAGCAAGAAGGACGGGCGCCGGCGGGCGATCGAGCTGCTCGAAGCGGTGGGGATCCCGGACGCCGACCGGCGCGTCGACAACTACCCGCACGAATTCTCCGGCGGGATGCGCCAACGGGCGATGATCGCGATGGGGCTGGCGCTGGAGCCGAGCGTGTTGATCGCCGACGAGCCGACCACCGCCCTCGACGTGACGATCCAGGCGCAGATCCTCGACCTGATCCAGGACCTCAACAAGAGCCGCGGCCTGGCGACGATCCTGATCACCCACGACCTCGGCGTCGTCGCCGAAGTCGCCGACCGGGTGCTGGTCATGTACGCGGGGAAGGTGGTGGAGCGGGGGACGCTCGACGACATCTTCTATGACCCGCAGCATCCCTACACCTGGGGGCTGCTCGGCTCGCTGACGCGACTCGACCAGCCGCGCCCGCACCGCCTGCCGCAGATCTCCGGCGCGCCGCCGTCGCTGCTGGACCTGCCGAAAGGGTGCGCCTTCCGCCCGCGCTGTCCGCACGAGTTCCCCAAATGCGTCGAGGTGCCGGGGCTCGAGGCGCGCCTGCCCGAGAACCCGAACCATCGCGACCGCTGCTGGTTGACGCCGGAGCAGAAGAAGACCCTGCGTGAGGTCGAGCCGGGCCGGATCGGACTCGAGGAGCCGCGATGAGTGACGTCTCCGCCACCTCCGGCGCGCCGCTGCTCGAGGTCACCGACCTGGTCAAGCACTTCCCGATCAAGAGCGGCCTGCTGATCGACCGCGAAGTCGACCAGGTGCGCGCCGTCGACGGGGTCAGCTTCACCGTCAACAAGGGCGAAACGCTGGGGCTGGTCGGCGAGTCGGGCTCGGGCAAGTCGACCACCTGCCGGGTGGTGCTGCAGCTGCTGAAGCCGACCTCGGGATCGGTCAGGTTCGAGGGCCGGGAGATCGCCGGGCTGGGGCGGCGCGAGATGCGGCCGCTGCGGCGCGAGATGCAGATGATCTTCCAGGATCCCTACGCCTCGCTCAACCCGCGCAAGCGCGTCGGCCAGATCGTCGGCGACCAGCTGAAGGTGCAGAAGGTGGCGAGCGGCAAGGAGCTGCGCACCCGGGTCGAAGGGCTGCTCGAGCGGGTCGGCCTCTCGCCCGAGCACTTCAACCGCTTCCCGCACGAATTCTCCGGCGGCCAGCGGCAGCGGATCGGGATCGCGCGGGCGCTGGCCCTGGAACCGAAGCTGATCTTCTGCGACGAGCCGGTCTCGGCGCTCGACGTCTCGATCCAGGCGCAGATCGTCAACCTCCTCGACGACCTGCAGGACGAGATGGGCCTCACCTACGTCTTCGTCGCCCACGACATCGGCGTCGTCCGCCACATCTCCGACCGCATCGCGGTGATGAACCACGGCAAGATCGTCGAGACCGGCGACGCCGACCAGGTCTGCGAGAACCCGCGCGACGCCTACACGAAGAAACTGCTCGCCGCGGTGCCGATCCCGGACCCGCGCGAGAGCGCCGCGCGGCGTCGCGAGCGGGTCGGCGGCGGCTGACGCCTGGGACGTGAGGGTTCCGTGGGGAAGGTGCAGGGTTCGCCATGATCTCCGGGCTTCCGTCACGGTTCCACATCAGGTGGGGACGCGATGCGTGTTTTGACCTTGCCATAGCAGGGTCAAAACACGCATCGTGATCCGGGGGGATGAAGATCCGGGGCGTTCCCGGAGTCTTCGTCACGGGAGGCGCGCACTTCGTGGAAGGCCCTGCGCGTCTCCCGGCGCTCGTCACGAACCCTCCGCACCCTCCCCGCACCCGCGGCCGTCCCGGCCACGGCCACAGCCTGCCCGGGCCGTGGACGGGACGGTCGCGTCCCTTTCCGTCGATGGGCCGAAAACCGGACTATCTGACGGGTTTTCGGCCCATCAACCGTGTGCCGGTGCCGGGTCCAGTGCGCGCCGCACGACCGGGGCCACCTCGGTGCCGAAGAGCTCGATCGCTCGCATCACGTCGGCGTGGGGGAGGGTGCCGACGCTGAACTGGATCAGGAAGCGGTCGTGGCCGAAGATCTCGTGCTGGTGGAGGATCTTCTCGGTGACCTCGGCGGGGGAGCCGACGAAGTTGGCGCCCTCGAGGCGGCGGCTCGCTTCGAAGGCGGCGCGGCTCAGCGGCGGCCAGCCGCGCTCGCGGCCGATCCGGTCCATCATCCGGGCGAAGGGCGGGAAGGCGAGGTCGGCCGCTTCCTGGGAGGTGGGGGCGACGAAGCCGTGCGAGTTGATGCTGAGGGCCGGGGCCGGGGTGCCCGCCTCGGCCGCCGCCGCGGCGTGCAGTTCGGCGAAGGGCTTGAAGCGGGCCGGTTCGCCGCCGATGATCGCCAGCGCCATCGGCAGGCCGAGGCGGCCGGTGCGGATCGCCGACTGCGGCGAGCCGCCGACCGCGACCCAGACCGGCAGCGGGTCCTGCAGCGGCCGCGGGTAGACGCCGCGCCCGTCGATCGAGGGCCGCAGCCGCCCGGCCCAGGTCACCTCGGTCTGATCGCGTACGGCGAGCAGCAGTTCGAGCTTCTCGGCGAAGAGCTCGTCGTAGTCATCGAGGTCGTAGCCGAAGAGGGGGAACGACTCGACGAAGGAGCCGCGGCCCGCCATGATCTCGGCGCGCCCGTCGGAGAGGAGGTCGAGCGTGGCGAAGTCCTGGAAGACGCGCACCGGATCGTCGGAGCTGAGCACCGAGACGGCGCTGGTGAGGCGGATCCGCCCGGTCCGCTCGGCCGCCGCGGCGAGCGCCACGGCGGGGGCGGAGACGGCGAAGTCGGGGCGGTGGTGCTCGCCGACGCCGAAGACGTCGAGGCCGACCTGGTCGGCGAGCTCGAACTCCTCGATCAGGTCGCGCAGCCGCTTGCGCGCGCTGACGACCGGCCCGCCCTCGACCTCCGGGGTCAGCTCCGCGAAGGTGTAGACGCCGAGTTCCACGAGGCCCAGCGTAGATGAGCGCCTCCATCGCCCGGCCCGGTCGGCGATGATGCGCGCCATGGTCGGCGAACGCAACGAGGAGGGGTTCGCCGCCCTCACCCTGGAAAGCGACGCGCGCGGCGGCCTCGTCGCCGTCTTCGTCCCCGAGGCGGGGATGATCTGCTGCAGCCTCCGCCACCGTGGCGAGGAGCTGCTCGGGCAGCGGGGCGGGCTGCGCGCCTACGTCGAGCGCTACTCGACGATGGGGATCCCCTTCCTTCACCCGTGGGCGAACCGGCTCGGCGCGTCGCGCTTCGAACTCGCCGGGCGCGCGGTGCGCCTCGACCTCCCCGACCTACCGCTGAAACGCGACGAGGCCGGGCTGCCGATCCACGGCCTGCTGCCGGCGGCGCCCGGCTGGCGGGTCGAGCGCCACACCGAGATCGAGCACGGCGGCGTCCTCGTCGCGAGCTTCGACTTCGCCGCCTATCCGCACCTGCTGGAGGCGTTCCCGTTCCCGCACCTGGTCGAGATCGAGGCGACGCTGGTCGAGGGCTCGCTGGAGATCGCGACCAGCGTGATCGCCGGCGGCGGGGTCCCGGTCCCGGTCGCCTTCGGCTTCCATCCCTACCTGCGGCTGCCGGGCGTGGCGCGGAGCGAGTGGGTGCTGGAGGCGCCGGTCCACGAGCGCCTCGTGCTCGACGGGCGCGGGCTGCCGACGGGGGCGCGCGAGGCCGCGGCGATCGAGCCGGGGCCGCTTGGCGGCCGGACCTGGGACGACGCCTTTCGCGCCCCGCCGCCCGGCGAGGCCTTCGTCCTCGCCGGCCCCGACCGCCGGCTCGAGCTGCGGATGGACAGCGGCTATCCCTTCACCCAGATCTTCGCCCCGGCGGAACTGGACGCGGTGGCGATCGAGCCGATGACGGCGCCGACGAACGCGCTCCTCACCGCCGGCCCCGAGCTGACCTTCGTCCCGCCCGGCGAGTCCTTCGCCGCGACCTTCTCGATCTCGGTCCTCTAGGCCGACTGGCTCGGGGTCGCGCCGAAGGTGTTCACGCCGCTCGGGTTCGCCTTGAAGAATTCGGTCGCCGCCTGCCTGCCGAATTCGAAGAGCTCTTCCTTCTGTTTGCGGTCGAGTTCGAAGTCGAGGGTTTCGATGTCCCCGGTGGGGATCGAGATCGTCCGCGGGCCGAAGATTTCGGCGTCGAATTTGTCGAAGGCGTTCATCGAGGTGTCGACGATCGCCTCGAGCATGTCGACCGGCCACTCGAGCCCGTCGATTTCGGTGTAGGGCGGCTTTTCCGGCGGGTTGCCGCTGTAGAGGCGAAAGCCCCAGGTCGGGTGGGCGGGTTCGGGCTTGTCGAAGAGGAAGACCGGATAGGCGCTGACGACGCCGCCGTCGACCAGGACGCCGTCCTTGCCGGTTTCCGCGTCGCGCAGCGCCCAGGGCGGGAAGAAGTAGGGAAAGCCGGCGCTGATCCGCACCGCGTCGGCGATCGGGAAGTCCGCCGGCTGTAGGCGCTTTCCTTCTTCGTCGACGTAGAGGTCGACGTCGCGGGGGAAGACGACCATGCGCGTGTGGGCGATGTCGGTGCCGACCACCTGCAGCTTTTCCGCGCCCGCCGCCGCTTCCAGTTCGCCGAAGGTGCGGACCTTGGTCGGCGCCCCGGCCAGCAGTTCTTCGATCCATTCGTGGAGCGCCTTGCCGCGGGTGACCCCGTGGAGCTCGGCGAGGTTGACCGGGATGTCGAGTTTCCCCAGCGGCCCGTAGTCGGCGATCTGGTCGAGGTCGAGCGTTTCGAAGATCCTCTTCAGGCCGGCGGCGTCGTAGCCGACCGCCAGCGCCATCGCCGTGATCGCCCCCGCCGAGGTGCCGGCGAGCTTGCCCCATTCGGTGTATTCGAATTCCGCCGCGGCCGTGATCGCCCCGGCGAAGGCCAGACCCTTCACCCCGCCGCCCGCGAAGACACCGTCCGCTTTCACGCGGTCACCCTCTACCAATGGCGTACCGATGTCAAACTCATCCAATTACTTCAATCGGCGACAGGGGAGGGCGGGTCGATGGGTGAGGCGGAGGAGGCCATGAGGCCGGACGCGGGGGAGCTGTTGGCCCGCCACTCGCCGTTCATCCGGTACGACTCGCTGGAGCCGTACTCGGCCGATTCACCGGCGACGATGACCGACTGCAAGACGGCGCAGAACCCGCACGGCAACGTCCTCGTCCACGGCGGCCGCGAGCTGGCCGCGGCGGGGGCGGCGCGTCACGAGGCGGTGCTCGACCTCGCCTTCCTGCGCGGCGGCCACTACCCGGACGCCACCCACGCCGCCGCCATCGCCGACGACTACATCGACGTGGTCGGGCGGGAATACGTCGCCGAGGCGCACGAGATGCACCTGCTGCCGGGGATGGCCGACCAGGTCTACGGGCACGCCGTGGAGGACCGCGAAGGCGCGCTCTGGCTGCAGTACTGGTTCTTCTACTACTACAACGACAAGGCCCTGCTCTGGATGGGGCTGCACGAGGGTGACTGGGAGATGGTGCAGGTGCGGATCGGCGCCGGCGGCGGGCCCGACGCGGTCACCTATGCCCAGCACAGGCGCGGCGAGCGATGCGGCTGGGAGGATGTCGAGAAGCGGGAAGGCGCGCCGGTCGTCTACTCGGCGCGCGGCTCGCACGCCTCCTACCTGCGCCGCGGCAACCACGCGACCGAAGTGCCGATCCTCGGTTGGGATTACAACGACGCGGGCGGGCCGCTGGTGCGCCCGCGGCTGAACGTGATCACCGACGATGACCCCGCCTGGGTCGCCTGGCCGGGCCGCTGGGGCAGCACCCGCGCCCAGGGCGACGTCGGCGGCCTCGCCCTCGGCGACGACAGCCCCGTCGGTCCGCGCCGGCACGGGCAGTGGGCCGACCCGCTGAAGTTCCACGAAGAGGCGGTCGAGGCCACCGACCTCGCGCCGGTCGTCGGCACCGCCCTCGTCCGTCCTCCGGCGCCCTCGGTGGCGGCGATCCGGACGGGCGATCGCGCCACGGTCTCCTTCACCTTCCCGGCGCTCGCCGGCGCGCCGCCGCTGAAAGCGGTCCTGGTCAGTCTCGATGGCGCCCGCGACGGTCATGCGCCGACGACCAAGCTCTTCGAACCGCCGCCCGCCGACGGCCACGTCGACTTCCCGCTCGCCCTCGAAGACCGCGCCTACACGGTCCGGGTCGGCGGGGTCGACCCGCAAGGTCTCACCGGCCCGGCGGGGGAGACGGAGCTGCCGGCACCGTAGCGGCAAGGAGGCTCGGGAGACGTTCCGCGTCGTCACAAAGTTGGCTCAAACTGCGCAACACACGCGCGCATTTCCTTCCTAGCCTTCCGGCCATGAATTCCGCCACGCTCACGAGTTATCCTTTACTTCTGATGCCTAAGGTAAAGGGACAAACGAAGATCTCCGCCAAGAACCAGGTGACGATCCCGGTCGACGCGTTGCGGGATGCCGGGATGCGGGCGGGCGACGTGTTGCGGGCGGAATCCGACGGCGCGGGTCGAGTGGTCCTGACCCGGGTCGACGAGGTGCTCGCCCGTTACAGCGGCGCGCTCGCGACCGACGGCCGACTGGGCGAGAACATCAGGGGCCTGCGGGAAGAGTGGCGGTAGTTCTCGACTCCGCCCCGGTCGTCGCCTTCCTCGACCGCGACGACGCCTTGCACCCGGCGGCCGATGCGGCGATCCGGGAGCTGATGCCCCGGCATCGGTTCTACGCCTCGGCGGTCACCCTCGCCGAGGTGCTGGTCGGCGCCCACCTCGACCACCACGACGAGAAGATCGTGCGTGAATTCTTCGCCGACCTCGTCGGCGAGATCCTTCCGGTCGACGCGGCCGGTGCCGAACGGGCCGCCCGGATGCGAGCCGGTCACCGATCGCTGCGCCCGGATGCGAGCCGGTCACCGATCGCTGCGGATGCCCGACGCGCTGATCCTCGCCGCCGCCGCGGGCCGTTCGGACGTCGATCTGCTGCTGACCGGCGACGCGACGATGGCGTCGGTGCGCGGCCTCGGCTGCCGTGTCCGCCTTCTCGGCTCGACCTAGAAGGTTCGCCCGGCGGCCATCCGAGGTGCGGGCCGTGAGGGAGGTTCAGGGAAGGCCCCGCAGGGACGGGAGGAACTCCGGGCTTCTGTCACGGCCACAGATGAAGAAGGCGGGACGGCCGCGTCCCAGGCGGTCCGCTCGCGGCTGTCGGTCGACTCCCTGCCCATGGCTTAAGTGTCGCCGAGGTCGGCGGTGTCGCGGCGGCCGCCGCGGACCATCGTCTTGCCCGCGAGGCGGGTGTCGATCAGCGTCCAGGCGAGCAGCGTCCCGAGCGCGGCCATGATCGCCGCCGCCAGGTAGGCGGTGTGGAAGGCCTCGAGCGCGGTGCCGCCCGCGCCGGCGACGATCGTGGTCAGGACGGCGATGTTGACCGCGATCGAGGACTGGCGCTGGGTGTTGTAGATCGCCGAGGCGTGGCCGGTGTCGGCGGTCGAGATGTTGGTGAACATCGAGGTCTGGATCGCCAGGAAGGTGCCCGAGTTGCCGACGCCGCCGAAGAACATCAGCCCCCGCACCAGCCAGAGGCTGGTCGAGTCGTCGACGAGGAGGAACAGCGCCAGGTAGGCGGTCAGGCAGATCCCACCGACCGTGCACATCAGGCGCGGCCCGATCCGCGGATAGAGCCTGCCGAGCGTCTGCGAGCCGACGGCGACCCCGATCACCTCGACGAAGGTCGTCGTGCCCGAGCGGATCGGCGACTGGTGCATCACCTGCTGGAGGAAGATCGGGGTTAGGTAGAGGCTGCCGAGGAAGACGCCGGTGGTCAGCGGGAAGACGACGTTGGTCGAGCGCAGCAGCGGCTCGCGGAGCAGGCGCAGGCGCAGGATCGGGTCCGGCCGGCGGAGCGCCTCGCGGACGAAGAGCCAGAGCAGGGCGATCCCGGCCAGGCCGGCCCCGATGATCGCGGGCGACGCCCAGCCGAGCACCGAGCCCTCGCTGATCGCGTAGAGCACGGCGCTCAGGCCGAGCCCGGAGAGGAGGAGCCCCCAGAGGTCGAGGCGCCCGCCGGGCGACGGGCGATGCTCGGCGACGAAGAGGTAGGCGAAGGCGAACATGACGACCCCGACCGGGACGTTGATCAGGAACACCCAGCGCCAGGACAGGGTCTGGGTCAGCACGCCGCCGAGGACGGGGGCGGCGCCGGGCCCGATCAGGATCGGCAGCATCAAGGTGCGGGCGACCCGCGCCCGCTGCTCGGGGGCGTAGGCGCGGTAGAGCATCGAGGTGCCGGTCGGCGTCAGCAGCCCGCCGCCGACGCCTTGCAGGGCGCGCGCGGCGATCAGCTCGGGCAGCGACTGGGCGAGGCCGCAGAGCGCCGAGGCGAGGGTGAAGAGCCCGAGCGCGAAGAGGAACGTCCGCTTGGTCCCGATCCGGTCGCCGATCCAGCCCGACGCCGGGATCACGATCGCCAGCGTCAGCAGGTAGGAGATCACCGTCCACTGCACGTCGGTCAGCGGCACGCCGAACGCCTCCGACAGCGTCGGCAGCGCGACGTTGACGATGTGCATGTCGATCCCGGTCATGAAGATCGAGGTCACGTAGGCGATCGCGATGGCCCGCGCCGGGGAGGGCGCCCACCGCGGACTCGCCGGCCGGGCGCGCTCGGCGGGGGCGACAGTCACCGTTCCAACCTAGGGGACCCGGTCTCCGGCGGCGGTTCCGCCCGTGCCTATCCCTCCCATCCGGGGGAATCCGGCATCCGTAGGCCCCGACATCCGTCGTGGCGGCGTTGGCCGGATGACGCGG
>DASZUH010000210.1:0-2590 GCA_035547715.1 Solirubrobacterales bacterium | reverse complement strand
GGGCCGCCACGAGACGCCCGGGACACAACTCGGACGGCCGCAGCGGCCCCGAACCCCGCCCCCGGTCGCCGGCTTCCCCACCCCAAGCGCGCAGGAAGGCGGGCCGGTGACGATTGGATGGCCTCGCCACCGGCCGCTCGCCTTCCTGCAGACAGGGGAGCCGGCCTGGGATCGGTGGCGACGCCCCCTCATCGGCATCTTAGTCGACTACACGAGAGTTTTTTATAGTTCAGCGAAGGCTGCGTTAAGAAGCGGCGGCGGCTTGTCCGCCTGGCGGAATCTCCCTGCCCGTGGACGCGCCGGCCGCGGCCCGCTGGTGGCGCCGGCCGCGGCTCGCCGGCGCCGACTCGTTTCTGCGGCCCGCCGCAGCTTGCGGCGCCGCCTCGTTGCTGCGGGCCCGCCACGGCTCGCGGGCGCGGCCGGACCGGCTCAGGCGCGTGCCTAGGCGATGCTGCTGTGGCTGCGATCCGAGCGCCGCTTGTGGTGCGGGTACGGATCGAGGTGCACCGGGGCGGTGGAGATCGCCTGCACGCGCAGGTCGCTCCAGGTGAGGCCCTCGCGGACCAGGGCCGGCAGGCCGAGCGCGACGGCGGTGGCGATCTCGACGCCCTGCAGGATCACGCCGTAGGCGAGGGCGTCGGCGGTCCCGACCCCGAACCCGGTGTGGAGGACGCTGATCACGGCCAGCTGGAAGACGCCGATGTTCGACGGGGTCGCCGGGACGACCGCGGTGACGTTGACCGCGAAGAGCACTGCGGCGGCGGCGCCGATCCCGGCCTGGTTGTCGAGCCCGAGCGCGTAGAGGAGCGCCCAGCAGGCCGACAGCTGGATCGCCCAGGCGCCGAGCTGGGCGACGGCCGCGGAGATGCCCTCGCGCGGGTCGCGGAAGATCTTCAGGCCGGCCCGCACCTGGACCATCGCCCGGTGCGCGGCCTTGCCGATCCGCGCCAGCCGACCGTTGCCGGCCTGCCGCATGACCAGCGGCGCGACGAGGACGACGACGAGCAGGATCAGCGGCACCAGGCTGAAGGCGAAGAGCTGCTTGGTGCCCGAGTGGAAGAGCGGCGTGGTCGAGACGATCACGACCCCGAGCAGCGCCAGCGCCACCAGGTTCAGCAGCGTCTGCGAGACCAGCGTGCCGAGCAGCACCGGGAAGGTCTCCCGCATCCGCCCGGTACGGCGGGCCAGCGCCAGCGCCCTCGCGGGCTCACCGAGGCGCGCCGGCAAGGTCGCCGACATCAGCACCCCGATCATCGTCGCCGAGGTGACGTCGCGGCGGCGGACCGGGCGGTTGGGCAGTGCGGCGCGCGCGATCCAGTACCAGGACGCGGCGCGGAAGAACATCGAGATCGACATCAGGGCGAAGGCGACCAGGACCCAGCTGAGGTCCGAGCGGACGATGCTTTCGGCGACTTCGTTGACGCCGATCCGCTTCAGCGCCTCGAAGGTGAGGAGCGCGCCCAGCCCGGCGGCGACGCCGAGCCCGATGCGGCGGGCGATGCGACGGCCGCGCCTGCCTTCCCGGGCGGGCGCCGGGTCGAGCGAGGGAAGCCTCTGCGGCGGGATCGGCCGGTTGCCGTCGGCGGGGCGCAGTCCGGCCCAGTGGGCGGCGCGGGCGGCGGCGCCGAGCGGCTGCGGCGCGGCCATGGCCCGCTCGTAGACGGTCGTCACCTGGTCGGCGACCCGCGGCCAGGCATAGCGCTTGGCGCTGTGGCGGGCGGCCGCGCCCATCGCGGCGAGCAGCTGCGGCTCGTGGTGGACCCGCTGCAGCTCTTCGGCGAGGCGCAGCGGATCGCCGGGCGGGACCAGGATCCCGTCGACGCCGTCGGTGACGACGTCGCTGTATCCGGCGATCCCGGAGGCGATCACCGGGGTGCCCGCGGCGAAGGCCTCGGTCAGCACCATGCCGAAGCTCTCGCCGGAGAGCGACGGCGCGCAGAGCACGTCGGCGGCGTGCATCTCGGCCCACAGCTCCGTCTCGGAGACGCGGCCGCGGACATCGATCGAGTCGAGCAGCTCGGGATCGGTCAGCCAGCGGCGGACGTCCTCCTCCCCGGCGCCGATCACGGTCAGCCGCGCGGGCACGTGCTCGACCAGCGCGTTGAACGCGGTCAGCAGGATCGGCAGCCCCTTGCGCTCCTCCGGCCGGCCGACGAAGAGGATCCGCAGCTCCTCCCCGGGCAACTTCAGCGCCGCCGGCGGCGCCTCGACGTCGACGCCGTTGGGGATGATCGTGTACTCGCCGCCGAACCAGCGCATCCCGGTCCAGGCGGCCGCCTCGGAGACCGCGATCCGGGCCGCGAGCCGGTTGAACATCCGGCGCGCGCCGAAGGCCGAGGCGACGTGGTTGGGAAAGGCCTTGGTCGAGTAGGCGTGGAAGGTGCCGACGACCGGGGTCCGCTCGGCGCCGAGCACGGCGTTCCAGCCGACCAGCGGCGCCAGCGGCTCGTGCACGTGGATGACGTCGAATTCGCCCGTCCGGACCTCGCGGCGCGGCAGCACGTAGCCGCTCACCGGGGTCGCCGCCAGGTTGGAGACGGCCCCGTTGGCGCCGAAGCCGACGGTGCGGCCGAGGGGCGTCAGGTAGTCG
>DASZUH010000209.1:0-4167 GCA_035547715.1 Solirubrobacterales bacterium | reverse complement strand
GCCGCGTGCCGCCAAGGCCTCACTCGCAGCGGGATTTCCCTGGAGACTCCGCTTTCGTAGGGATAACCGGGCGCGCCAAGAACCTTGGCACGAATCAAGTACGTGGTCGCCTGGTCAGTTCTGCTGAAAAAGTAACGAAGGACGAAGCGTCCATCGTCATGAGCGCTTGCGCCGCGGAACTCAAACCAGTGGGCCCGTGCTTTGCTCGCCGCTTCAAGGATGACGGTGACCCTGTCGTTATGAGGCCCCGGAATGCGCCCGGAGATGTCCACGAAATGCTTGTTCCGGGCGGGATTGGGCTGGATCCGCAGCGATGGCTTTACCCGAGTCTTGATGACGCCGCCTGCGGTAGTCGCGCTTGGGCTTTGGGCGGATTGGACCGCGATCGACAGACGTCGCGAGGGTCCGGGTGGCACGGCGAAGCGGTAGGTGCTATCCGGGCGGGTCACCGCCAAGCCAATCAGGCTCTTTTCAGAATCTGACAGGGTCTGGCTGTATACGCAGAGAAAGGCACCAGAAACTCGTGCGGCGCCAGCGGTCAGCGAGCCTACGAGGACCGACCCTTTGCCCTGCTCGACGACCATCGTATGAATGCCTTGTGGCCCCAGCCCAGCAGTCAGGGTGAGCGGCTCGGCTGGGACAGAAGGCAGCTGGCAGTCTGGATTCGTTTCCGCCGCAATCGCCGGAACCGGCAAAGGCAGGGTGAATCCGACCAGGGCACCCATGATTCCTGTGAGGAGCGCTCGTCGCATCTCGACCTCAGTGGTTCTACGCGGTGTCCGCCGCATCGTCCTCGATGCCTAGACCGAAGTCGCCAGGTATTTCGTTCCCTGGACCCCGCTACAGCCGACTGGCCCCGGTCCTCCTCTCGTTCCTCGCCCGCCGGCACCCGGAGGCGAACCTGCTGCCGGCCGGCGATCCGCTGGTCGAACGCGAAGTGCTCGAAACGATGGCCTGGTTCGCCTCTGCCTTACACCCGAAGATCACCCGCCTGCGCTTCCCCGTCTATTCATGCAAGCTGGAGAGTGCCTGGCCGAGCATCAAAGCGGTGGCGGCGGAAGAGCTCGCCGAGAGCTTCGAGCTGATCGAGGAGCGGCTCGAGGGCCGCGAGTGGCTGTTCGGCGAGTGGAATATCGTCGACGTCTACCTGCTCTGGCTCTGGTTTCGCTCGAGCGGCTCCGGGATGGACGGCCACCGGTTTCCCCGCACCGCCGACCTCGCCCGTCGCTGTCAGGAACGGCCCAGTGTGGCCAAGGTGCTCGATCGGGAGGAAGCGGAATGGGCCCGGTTCGAGGAGGAGAAGGACTTCCCGCCCGGTTTCTTCCCAGCCTTCCAGGTCGGTCGCGCCCCTGTTATCTGAGGGTCCTTGCCAGTGGCCGAAGAGTCTCTGCCGGAGGTCGTGCGCGAGTTCATCCGCTCCTTCAACGAGCAGGATCTCGACGACTTCGTCGCAGTCTTGCATCGCGAGGTCGAGCTGCACTCAGGCCGGGGGCTGCGCCGTGGTGTGGCGGAGGCCCGCAGGTGGGCGACGAAGAAGCCCGGGGGGGTCCAGCAGACCGTCGTCCTCGAGCGCGTGTTGATGCCGGCGTGGGGGCGTGGCGGGATGGCGATCGTCGAGATCACGCGTCGCTGGGTCTGGGCCGAGGACGGCAGTCCGGCCGGGGAGGAGGAGATGGAGTGGCTCATCACCTTCGACGGCGGACTCGTCCGTAGCTGGCGTCCCTACGAGCGGCGCGGCGAAGTCGAAGAAGTCTGGCAACGAGGAGGATGGGATGACTGATGTCACTGGTCACGGGCACATCGGCTTCGTCGACTCGAGCAGCTGCATCGTCGCCGCATACCGGGCCAACCTCGACACGCCTCCAAAGGGTCGATCCGCGAAGGACAAGGATCCTCGACTATCTTTGTGGAATCGGCACGGACGGCGAGGTGACGACGCGGACCGACAACATTGGCGATGCTGACGTCCCGGCCCGGACGGGGCTGATCGGCCGCGGTGAGGAGATGCAGCTCGTCCGACGGGCCTTCGAGGACGGCGCGACCGGCGTCCTCGTCATCGGCCCGGCGGGGATCGGCAAGACGGCGCTCGCTCGCGCCGCCATCGCCGAGATCGGCGCGGCCGGGGCCGCGACGAGGTGGGTGCGGGGCACGCGCTCGGCGGCGGCGATCCCGCTCGCCGCGGTCGCCGACCTGGTGCCGCGGGCGAGCGCCGCGGGAGACCCGCTGCGGATCTTCCAGGCGAGCGCCGATGCGCTGCTGGCCGCCGCCGCCGGACGTCGCCTGGTGCTCGCGGTCGACGACGCCCACCTGCTCGACGCCGGGTCCGCCGCCCTCGTGCTCCACCTGGCCGGGAAGGGGGCCTTCGTGCTGGCGACGGTGCGGGCCGAGTCGCCGCTGCCGGACGCGGTGACGGCGCTTTGGAAGGACGACGACGCCCGCCGCCTGGAGCTCGGCGCGCTCACCGACGCGGAGACCGGCCGCCTGGTCGAACGGCTGCTCGGCGGCCCGGTCGAGTCGGTGGCGGCGCGGTGGGCGCACGACACGAGCTCCGGCAACGCGCTCTACATCCGCGAGCTGGTCAGGGAGGCCGCCGACTCGGGCGCGCTCGACGATGACGGCGGGCTGTGGCGACTGCGCTCGCGCGTGCCCCCGGGGACCGCACTGGTCGCACTGGTCGAGCAGCGCCTCGAAGGGCTGGGCGAGGGGCACAGGCTCCTGCTCGCGGCGCTCGGCATCGGCGAACCGCTCGCCCGCGACGTCGCCCGCCGGCTCGCCGGCGACGTCGCGCCGAGCGAGCTCGAAGCGCGCGGGCTGGTCGCGGGCGGCGGGAACGGGCGAGGGCTGCGCCTCCACCACCCGCTCTACGGCGAGGTGGCGCAGCTGGGGCTCACCGCCGCCACCCTCGACGAGTTGCGGCTGGCGCTCGCCGCGGAGACGCTCGCCGGGGAGCGGGTGCCGGGCGACGCACTGCGGGCGGCGACCCTGCTGCGCGATGCCGGGGCGCCGATCGAGCCCGGGCTGTTGAGCGAGGCGGCGGCGGAGGCCTACCGGGCCCGCGACGCGAGCCTCGCGGCGGAGCTCGCGGGCGAGGCCGAGCGCGGCGGCGCGGGCGCGGCGGCGACGCTCCTGCGCGGTCAGGCCTTGGCCACGCTCGGCCGTTACGCCGAGGCCGAGGCCGCCCTGGCGCCGCCGGCGATCGAGCCGTCGCTGCTCGCGCCGCCCGCCGCCGGCGCCTACCTCTTTACCCGCATCAACCTGCTGGTCTGGGGGCTTCGCGACGGCGCCCGCGCCGAGCGGTTGGTCGAGCAGGCCGCCGGCTGGTTTGCCGACGATGCCTGGCGTGGCCGGGTCGAGGGTCTGCGCCTGATGGTGTTGAGCGCGATCGGGGCGGTCACCGAGGCCGCGGCGGCTGCCGATGAACTCGCCGCGGACCCCGGCGGCGGCCCCGAGGTCAAGGACCTCCTGGCGACGAGCGGCGCGGTCGCGTGGCTGCACGCGGGGCGGACCCGGCGGGCGCGGGACGCCTCGGCGGGGGCTCTGCCCGACCCGCCGGGGGATGAGCGACTCGACGACCGGGGCGTCGCCGCCCTCGTCTCCTGGTCGCTGACCCGGCTGGAGTCGGGGGTCGGATGGGAGGAGGTGGAGCGCCGGGTCGCCCGGATCGAGCGCGCCGCCGTGCGCCGCGGCGATCGCATCGCCGCCGGCGCGGCGGTCGGACTGCTCGGCTACCTCGCGCTGTCCCGCGGCACCGCGCGCCATGCGCTGCGGCTCCTGCGCGAGGCGGCCTCCCACCTCGAGCTCCACGATCCGCGCGGCCTGGCGGTGCTGATCGACGCGCACATCGCCGTCGCCGCCGCGCAGCTAGGCGATGCGGAGCAGGCGGCCCGGGCAGAGGCGGGCGCGCGGGCCCGACTGGGCGGTCGTGCGGCGCTCTGGCACGAGCGCCCCCGCCTGGCGATCGCCGCCGCCTGGGCCCGGGCGGCGGCCGGCGAGCGGGGACCCGCGGCGGCGACGCTGCTGGGCGAGGCCGAGGGACTCGACGAGTGGCCGCTGCTCCAGGCGCTCACCCTGCAGGAGGCGCTCTCGTTGGGCGCCGCGCCGCGGCGGGTCGCCGGCGCCCTGGTCGCGGCGGCGGGGCGTTGCGACGCACCCCGGGCCGATGCCGCG
>DASZUH010000208.1:0-1691 GCA_035547715.1 Solirubrobacterales bacterium | reverse complement strand
CCCATGGGGGGCACAAGTGCACGGACGTCCCTCCGCCCGATGTGGACCCGTGACGTCCCTCGCGGGACCGTGACGGAAGCCCACACCTCCTCCCGTCCCTGTGCCCCCTTCCCCACGGAACCCCCACGTCCCGGGCGGCTCGTGGCGGTCACAACCTGCCGGGGCCGCCACGAGACGCCCGGGACGCACCTCGGACGGCCGCCGCGGCCTGAACCGCCGCCCGACGGACCTCGGAGCGCCCCCGCGCCGGCTACGCCGCCGCGGGGGACTCCGCCGCCGCGCGCTCGAAGACGAGGTCGCCATCGAGCGCGTCGACGCGGACGGTGTCGCCCTCGCCGAACTCGCCCTCGAGGATCTTCAGCGCCAGCTTGTCGACCAGCTGCTTCTGGATCACGCGCTTCAGGGGCCTGGCGCCGTAGACCGGGTCATAGCCGAGGTTGCCGAGCAGGGTGCGGGCGTCCTCGCTGAGGTCGATCGCGATGCCGCGCTCGGCCACCCGGCCGACCAGCTGGTGGACCTGCAGCTCGACGATCCGGCCGATGTCCTCCTTCGAGAGCCGGTGGAAGATCACCGTGTCGTCGATCCGGTTCAGGAACTCGGGCTTGAACGTCGACGCCAGCACCTCTTCGATCGCCGCGCGGATGCCCTCGTCGACGCCCTCGCCGAGAATCCGGTCCGAGCCGACGTTCGAGGTCATGATCAGCACCGTGTTGGTGAAGCTGACCGTGCGGCCCTGGCCATCGGTGAGCCGGCCGTCGTCCATGATCTGCAGCAGCGTGTTGAAGACGTCCGGGTGCGCCTTCTCGATCTCGTCGAGCAGCACCACCGCGTAGGGGCGCCGGCGCACGGCCTCGGTCAGCTGGCCGCCCTCCTCGTAGCCGACGTAGCCCGGAGGCGCGCCGATCAGCCGCGCGACCGTGTGCTTCTCCATGTACTCGGACATGTCGAGCCGGACGATCGCCCCCTCGGAGTCGAACATGAACTCGGCCAGCGCCTTCGCCAGCTCGGTCTTGCCGACCCCGGTCGGGCCGAGGAAGAGGAACGAGCCGATCGGCCGGGCCGGATCCGACAGCCCCGCCCGCGAGCGCCGCAGCGCGTTGGACACGGCTTCGATCGCCTCCTGCTGGCCGATCACCCGGTCGTGCAGGCGGTCCTCCATGTGGATCAGCTTCTCGACCTCGCCCTCCATCAGGCGACTCACCGGGATCCCGGTCCATTTGGCGACGACCTCGGCGACGTCTTCGTCGGTCACCTCGTCGGCGAGCATCGTCCCGCCCGCGCCCGCGTGCAGCTCGGCCAGCCGCGCTTCGGCGTCTTTGACCTTGCCTTCGAGCTCCGGGATCAGCCCGTACTGGAGTTCGGCGGCGCGCTGCAGGTCGGTCTCGCGGTTGGCCTGCTCGACCTGCACCTGGGCTTCGGCCAGTTCGGCCTTCGCCGCTTTCATCTCCTCGATCGGCTCTTTCTCGTTCTGCCAGCGGGCGCGCAGCTCGGTCTCGGTCTCGCGCAGGTTCGAGAGGTCCTCGCGCAGCGCCTCGAGGCGCGCCTTCGAAGCCTCGTCGGTCTCTTTGCCGAGCGCCGTTTCCTCGATCTGCAGCTGCTGGATCCGCCGCGCGACCTCGTCGATCTCGGTCGGCACCGAGTCGATCTCGATCTTCAGCCGCGAGGCCGACTCGTCGATCAGGTCGATCGCC
>DASZUH010000207.1:0-3017 GCA_035547715.1 Solirubrobacterales bacterium | reverse complement strand
CCACGCCCGGGACGCACCTCGGACGGCCGCCGCGGCCGCGAGTCGCCGCGAGACCCCCGTGACCCACCTCAGACGGCCACCCGCCCCCGAACCCCTACCGCCGCGCCGCGCTCGGCAGCTGCATTTCGCTCGTCGCGCCTTCCGAGGTCCACACCCTGACGATGTCGCGCATCGAGAGGATGCCGACGACCTCGCCGTCCTCGAAGACGACCAGGTGACGGACGGAGCGGCGCGACATCTCGGCGGCGGCGTGCTCGAGGCTCCAGTCGGGATCGGCGGCGAGCACCGACTCGGTCATATGCGATCCGACCGGGGCGGCATCCGGGTCATTCCCCTCGCCGACCGCGCGCAGGAGGTCCCGCTCGGTGACTATCCCCGGCGTCGGCGCCTCGTCGTCGATCACCAGGGCGGCGCCGACGTTGCGGGCGACCATCGCCGCCGCCGCCTGTCGCAGCGTGTGCGACGGGCCCACCGTGACCGAGATCTCCGACATGCCATCCCTCACCTGCATCGCGCCTCCTCCTTCTCCCAGATCGTGCGGATCGATGCAAATGTACCCCTCCTGCCGCCGAGGTCAAACGCGGTCCCCCGGGACACGTGACGGGTGCCCGGACATATAGACTCCGGCGCGCTTCGACGGTATGCAGAACCTCCCCAAGCCCATCCGCCTCTTCGCCCCGCTCGCTGCGCTGCTCGCCGCGGTCCTCGTGATCACCGGCTGCGGTACCTCGAGCCCCGACATCGCGCGCGGCCGCGTCCTCTTCACCACGAAGTGCGGCATCTGCCACACGCTTGCCCAGGCCGGCACCACGGCGACGGTCGGGCCGAACCTCGACGACGCCTTCGCGGCGGCGCGCGAAGCCGGCGGCTTCGACGCGGCCACGGTCGAAGGCATCGTCAAGAACCAGATCGACAACCCGCGCCCCGGCAACGGCAACCCGGCGGCCACGATGCCCGCCCACATCGTCGAGGGCACCGACGCCGACGACATCGCCGCCTACGTCGGCAAGTACGCGGGCGTCCCCGGCGCCGCGCCGCCGGAAGTCGCAGGCGGCGCCGGTGCCCAGGTCTTCGCCGACAACGGCTGCGGTGGCTGCCACACGCTGGCCATCGCCAACTCGGGCGGCACCACCGGCCCGGACCTCGACGAAGTCCTCCCCGGCCAGTCCGAATCGGAAATCGAAGAATCGATCGTCGATCCGAACGCGAAAATCGCGGAAGGCTACCCGGAAAACGTCATGCCGCAGAACTTCAGCGAAACGATCCAGCCGGAAGAAATCAAAGAACTCGTCAAATTCTTGAGCGAAAACGCCGGCAAAAGCAAAGAATAAGGCGGTTCCCTGACCTGGCGGGCCGAGGCGCCGCGCCGGTCATCATCTGAATATGTTCGCGAGCCTTCGAAACCGCTTCGAGATCTCTCCGCACCGCTACGCGCAGGTGACGACGGTGGCTCTGATCGGCCTCTCCCTGATCGTCCTGACCGGCGCCGCGGTGCGACTCACCGATTCGGGGCTGGGCTGTCCCGACTGGCCGCAATGCTACGGCGCCGGTCAGCACCCGGCGCTCGAATCGCACGCGATCATCGAGTCGGGCAACCGGATCGTCACCGGCCTCCTCGGCGTCGTCGTGATCGCCGCCTGCGTCCTCGCCTTCTTCCGTCGCCCCTACCGCCGCCACCTGGCGATCTTCGGCGCCCTGCTGCCGCTCGGCGTCGTCGCCCAGGCGATCCTCGGCGCCCTCGTGGTCAAGTACGACCTGCGGCCGGAACTCGTCAGCGGCCACTTCATCATCTCGATGATGTTGCTCGACGCGGGCTTCGCGCTCTTCTGGTGCTCCCGCTACGAGCCCTGGGACCGCCGCCGCTCCTGGGATCGCAAGGGCGTCTGGGCGGTACGGGGCCTGGTGCCCCTCGGTCAGCTGACGATCCTGGCGGGGACGATCGCGACCGGCTCCGGCCCCCACGCGGGCGAGTTCGAAGGGCAGGTCGTCCAGCGCTACACCTTCGAGGGGGTCGGCACGACGCTCGAATGGGTCGTGCAGCGCCACGCCGTGATCGCCGCGGTCTACGGCTTCGCCGCGATCGGCGTCTGGTTCTACCTGCGCCGCCCGGGCGGCGACCGACGGGCCGTCAAGCCGCTCACCGTCGTGCTCCTGCTGCTGCTCCTGCAAGGCATCGTCGGCTACGTCCAGTGGGAGCTCGAACTGCCGACCGAGCTCGTCTGGGTCCACGTCGCCCTCGCCACGCTGAACTGGCTGGCGATGTTGTGGACGATCGCCGCGGCGGGCCGGCTCGAGCCGCGCTCCGCTCCCGCGGCGAGCGATCGCGTCGGCGACGATTCGGCGACGGCACCGGCCGGCGCGGGCGCCGGCGCCACCTGAGACCTCGGGGAGCTCCCGGTGCTCCCCTTCTGGCTCTCGATCGGCTTCCTCAGCCTGGTCCAGGGCATCCTCGTCGCCCTCCCCCGCGCCCCGATGGAGACGCCGCTGCTCTCGCGCTTCCAAGGACGCTGGTGGGCCCTCGTACTGCCGCTCTCGATCGTCGTCGTGATCGGCGGCATCGCCCTCGACTCGGCGTCGGCCCGCTTCCTCACCTGGCTGGCGCTGATCGCGGTGCCGCCGCTGGCGGCGGTCGCGCTCGGCTGGATCACCCGCGGTGGCCGACCCTGGGTCGCCCTCGCCGCGATTCCGCTCTTCGCCGTCGCCTGGGGAGCGAAGGGCGAACTCGGGGGCCAGACCTGCGCGCTGGCGCTCTCGGCGCTCGCCTGCGTGACCCTCGGCTGGCTCCTGGTCTGCGTCGTGCCGGCGCGCTGGGTGAAGCTCGGCATCTACGCGATGGCCGCCGTCGACGCCTATCTCGTCTTCACCGAACTCCTACAGGAACCCAATTCCGTCCTCAACGCGGCCGCCCCGGCGGCGAACCTGCCGAAGCTCCAGCTCGTCTCCTGGGGCTCGGCGCTGATGGGCTTCGGCGACCTCTTCATCGCCGCCGTCCTCGGCGCCCTCCTCGCCCGCGACCG
>DASZUH010000206.1:0-5236 GCA_035547715.1 Solirubrobacterales bacterium | reverse complement strand
GCCACACCCGTGTTACGGGCGCGAGGGCGCCAGAGGTCCCGTGCGGCCGCCGGCGACGAGGCCCGTCGCTCTCTCTCTCTGCGCGCCCGGTCGTCCCTGATCGACCGCGAACTCGAGGAGGCCGTCGGCGCCGATGCGATCCACCAGACGCGCGCCACCCTCGGCGCCCTGGTCTCCCTCCGCGAAGAGTAAAAAGCCCCCGGCCGGTGACGGAGACGCCCGAAACGTCACGATCCGTCCGTCTTCTCCAGACAGCCGGGTTCTCCGTTCGCTGCTTGTACCGCATAGGCGAACAAACAGCGAACGGAGGCGTCGGGACCCGGGCCGATGTGCCCGAAGGCATGAGGAACCGTAACGAACCAGGCAGGACCGTCACGGGAGCGTGGAGTTCCTCCCGTCCCCGTGACCTTTGCCCCGGTGCCCGCCCGTCGGGGGCCCTTTAGACCCCGACCGCCCGCCCGCGTGGGGGGTCGGCGCAGGTCCCGTGACGAAGACCCATGGAACGTCACGGTCCCTCCCCACCTCCACATCACGCCCACGACGACTGGTCACCTGTCCCCCTCTGGGGTGGACAGGTGACCGGTCGTGCACTTGTCCCCCTCATGGCGGGGACAAGTGCACGGACGCCCTCCACCCGATGTGGACCCGTGACGTTCCCGACAGAACCGTCACGGAAGCCCGCACCTCCTCCCGTCCCTGTGCCCGCTTCCCGCCGAACCCCTCACGTCCCGGGCGTCTCGTGGCAAGCGGGCAACCTGCCAGGGCCGCCACGAGACGCCCGGGACCCACCTCGGACGGCCGCCCCGCCCCGAACCACAGCCCCCGGCCCGACGCCGTCGCTCACATTCGGGACATCCCGGGGCAGGACAACCTAGAGCGTCGTCAGCCCGACGCCGGTGAGGAATACCGCGACGGCGAGCAGTCGGCGGTCGCTTGAGAGCGCCGCCAGGGGCAGCAGCCAGGCGACGTACCAGGGGACGAGGAAGCCGGTGGTGACGAGCAGTGCGGCGGTCGCCCAGCCGGCGCCGACGATCCAATCCATCTCGCCGATCCAGACCTTGCGCAGGAGCCAGGCGACGATGCCGATGAAGACCAGCGTCAGCCCGACGCTGAGCGGCCGCGGCACCGGTTCGACGCCGACCGCGGCGAGCAGGAAGCCGACGATGCTATGGGGGCCGCCTTCGGACTGGATCCCCTCGAGGATCGAGGGCAGCCGCAACGGGGCGGTGCCGAAGAAGGCGAAGGCGAGCGCCGCCACCGCGACGCCGCCCAGCGCCGCGCCGACCGCGACCCGCGTCCGCGCCCGGCCCTCGCCGCGACAGCGCCCGGCGAGGGCGAAGGGCAGCAGCAGCCCGGCGGTCAGCTTCACCGCGGTCGCGGCGACGATCAGCGCGCCGCCGCGACGCTCCCGCTCCTGGATCAGGACGTAGAGGCCGGCGGCGAGGATCGCCAGCATCATCAGGTCGTTGTGGCCGCCGCCGACGCCGTAGAGGACGATCACCGGGTTGAGGCCGACCAGCACCGCGGCGCGCACCGGCGAGACGCCGCGCAGGCTTGCCGCCCGCCAGACGAGCAGGATCAGGACGAGGCTCGAGGCCGCCGCGACGAGCTTGTAGGCGACCACGTTGGCGGCGATGTCGAAGGGGACGAGGAGGTAGCTGAGCGCGGTGAAGAGCGGTCCGTAGGCGCTCGGCGTCGACAGCCACCGCGCGCCGATCAGCGGGTGCAGCCCTGCCAGCGGGATCGCGCTCGGTCCGTGCAGGTAGGGGTTGGCGTCGTAGAGCGCGCCCATCCGCCCGTAGGCGGCGTAGCTGAAGACGTCGGAGGAGAAGAGCGGCGGGGCGAGGAGGACGATCGCGTGGAGGACGAGGATCGCGATCAGCACGGTCCGCGGCGAGAGCTTGTCGGCGGCGCGGATCGCCACCGCGTAGGAGGCGAACATCGCGACGAAGGCGGCGATCAGGGCGAAGACGCCGAGGCTCAGGCCGAGGCCCGCCAGCGGGCCCGCGAGCGACTCGGGGAGCGGCCGCAGCGAGGTCGGCAGGAGCAGTTCGCTCTGCGTCGCCGAGAGGCAGACGAGCAGGCTGGTGGCGAGGAGGCCCGCGACGCCGAGGCGGGCGAGCCGGGTGGATCGGTCGGCCCCGCCGGTCAGGAGGAGGCGGGCCGAGGCGTCTGGTCCGGGCGCGGTCGCGTGCACGCCCGGACCATCTACCTACGGGCTTAAGCGCAGATGTGAAATACCTGCACTTCTAGGGCTTATTCACAACTTTCGGCGATTTTTTCGACCGCTTCCAGGTTCTTTTCGAAGACCATCGATTCGGCTTCTTCCTGGGACACCCCGGCGACGCCTTCGGCCACGCATTTGGCCAGTGCGGGGCTGATGCCTTCCTGCTTGGCGAGTTCTTTTTCGAGCGCTTCGCCGAGGGCGGCGGCGTCGAAGTTGGTGAAGCCGAGGAACTTGTTCAGCTTCCAGTCGCCGTCTTCCTGGACGAGTTCGAGTTCGACGCCCTGGCCGTTCAGGCCGCTGCCTTCGACTTCGACTTCGGCGGTGGCCGATTCGTCGTTCACGTTGACGTCGGAGATGGTCACCGACGCGGTGCTGTTTTCCTTGGCTTCTTCTTCGCACGCCTTCGTCGCTTCGGCGCCCTTCTCACCGCTTTCGGTTTCGTTGAAGAGCGGGGTCTGCAGTTCGGTGCACTTCGACGGGTCGGTGCTGGTCGCCGATTCTTCGATCACTTCTTCGATCTTGGCTTCGTCGCCGCCCGAGGAGCCGCCGCCGCAGGCGGCGAGCGCGAGCGCCGCGGCGAGCAGCAGCAGGGGAAGGACGAGATGGGTTTTCTTCACGATTTCCTTTCGAGGACTGGTCCGGGCGGGGATCATCTCGGCTGCGGCGGCGCGAAAGCTCCGCGGCCGGGCCGAGACGGTGTCCCGCGGCTGGCGAGGGCCGGCGCCGTACCATCAGCGGGTGACCTACTCGATCATCGCCTTCGATCCCGACAGCGGCGAGTGCGGCGTCGCCGTGCAGTCGAATTGGTTCTCGGTCGGGAGCCTGGTCACCTTCGCCGAGCCCGGCGTCGGCGCGGTGGCGACGCAGGCCAACGTCGACGTCGCCTACGGGCCGCGCGGCCTGGCGCTGATGCGGGGCGGGCGGAGCGCGCCGGAAGCGCTCGCCGAGCTGATCCCCGCCGACCCGCTCGAGCGCGAGCGGCAGGTGGCGATGATCGACGTGCACGGCGGCGTCGCCGCCCACACCGGGGCGGACTGCTTCGCCCACTGCGGCCAGGAGGTCGGGCACCACCACTCGGCCCAGGCGAACCTGATGAAGACCGGCGCGGTCTGGGGGGCGATGTCGGAGGCCTACCTGGGGAGCTCGGGGCCGCTGGCGGCGCGGCTGCTCGACGCGCTCGACGCCGGCGAGGCGGCGGGCGGTGACCTGCGCGGCCGCCAGTCGGCGGCGATCCTGGTCGTGCCGGCGCGCGGCGAGCCCTGGGACCGGGTGGTCGAGGTGCGGGTCGAGGACCACGCCGAGCCGCTGGTCGAGCTACGCCGGCTGGTGACGATGCACGAGGCGTACGCGATCGCCCGGGAGGGCGACGGGCTGGTCGCGGAGGGCGACATGGACGGCGCCTCGGCGAAGTACATCGAGGCCTGGGAACTGTCCGGGGAGCCGCTCGAGTTGCGCTACTGGGCCGCCTTCGCGCTGATCCACCAGGGTTCGCCCGCCCGCGGCGCGGCGCTGCTGCGCGAGGCGATCGACGCCCACGAAGGGTGGGGGACGCTGCTGGCGATGCTCGGCGAGTCCGACGCGCCGGCGGTCGCCGAGGCGCGCCGCCTGGTCGGCCTTCAGCCGGCCGGCGACGGCGGCGTCGGCCCGACGTAGGAGGCGCGCGGCCGGAACCGGAGCCGGTGCTCGTACTCCTCGAGCGCGTGGGCGACGATCCCGGCGATCCGGGCGACGGTGAAGATCGTCGCCGAGGATCCGGGCCGCAGCCCGTGCGCCCCGACCAGGGCGGCGAGCGCGAAGTCGACGTTCGGCGCCGGCAGGCCGCGGGCCTCGGCTGCCTCCAGGAGCGCCGCCGCCGGGTCGAGTGCGGCGGGCCCGCGCGCGGCGCGGTCCGGGACGGGGCGGTGGAGGCCGAGGCGGGCGAGGAGGTGGTCGGCGCGCGGGTCGCGCCGGCGGTAGACGCGGTGGCCGAAGCCGGGGACCGGGCCGGCGGCGGCGAGGGCGTCGAGCGCGGCTCCCGGGTCGGCGCCGGCGGCGACCTCCTCGAGCAGCGCTTCGACCGCGAGCCCGGCGCCGCCGTGGAGCGACCCGCCGAGCGGTCCGAGGCCGGCGAGGATCACCCGGTACGGCCCGGCCCAGGCGGAGGCGGCGACCCGGGCGGCGAACGTGGACGCCGCGAGTTCGTGGTCGGCGAGCAGGATCAGCGCCGCGTTCAAGGCCGCCACCTGCTCCGCCCGCGGCTTCGCCTCCCCGCCGGCGAGCGCCACCCAGAGCCCCTCCGCGACGCTCGTCCACCGACTCCCCACCGCGGTCGCCCTATCCGGCGCCTCGCCCCCCGCGGTCGACCTGACCCGCGCCTTCCGTGCCGCGGTCGACCTGACCGGCGCCATGGGTGGGTCTGGTCGACCGCGATGGCGCGCGGGTGGTTTAGGTCGACCACGGTCGAGGGTCGTGAGGATTCCGGCGAAGATTTCGGCGCCGGCGCGGCGGACCGAGGTGGGGTCGCGGTCCTCGCGCGTCGGATCGCGGGCCGCGAGGGTCGCGACCACGGCGGCGATGCGCTCGGCGTCGGGGGCGTCGTCGCCGAGGGCCGCGCCCATCGACGCCACTGCCGCGGCCCGTTCCTCATCCAACTCCCACGGCCCCGGCGCTGCCCCGTCCCAGAGCAGCGCGACGACTTCCTCGAAGCTCCGGAACCGCGCCAGCCCGACCGCGTCGTGGCCCCGGTAGGACAGCCGCCCGGCCGGCTCGAGCAGGGTCAGCTCGGTCTCGACCACGACCTCGAGCGCGCTCGATCGATCCGGCCGCCGCGCCCGCGCCGCCAGGCGCTCGACCTCGGCCGGGTCGAAGCGCGAGTCGTGCGGCGCGCTCGCCGGGTCGCGCTCCAGCAGGCCGCGACTGACGTAGGCGTAGACGGTCTCCCGCTTGACGCCGAGGCGCCGCGCGACCTCCTCGGTGCGGAGGCGCTCCTCGGCGGCCGCTTCCTCCCCGGCCGCCGCTCCCTCCTCGGTC
>DASZUH010000205.1:0-44955 GCA_035547715.1 Solirubrobacterales bacterium | reverse complement strand
TGTCCGGCCGGTGTCTTCGAGGGCGAAGGCCACAAGGTCTCCGCAGCGGCGCTGAGGGCCCGTGGCCTGGTCAGGATCCGCGGACGTGGCCAAACCTGGAATGCAGAGCTGACCGACCGCGGCCGTGCATTTCTCGATGGCTCGGCCGCATCCCGTCCAACTTCGCCTCGGAGCAGGCCCGCGCGTCTGCCAGCCACGGATCGAGGACCGCATCCCTCCTCCACGCGCGTGCTCGATCGGCCGTCGAGCAAGACCGAGCAACTCGTCGCCGACGTGATCGCCGCGAGTGGTCGCCTCGCGCTACCCGACGAGACCGCCAAGGGTGGCGTCAACTGGCGCCAGCGCGCCTACGCCGCCCAGCGCCACGGCAAGGTCCCCGACGGCAAGCGCCTCGTCGTCTCCCGGGGCCGTGAGGGCTTCGTCATCGAGCTAAAGGACGGCCTGACCGGAAACGAGCTTGGTGCGGAGGAGATCCACGTCCCGGCCCGGCTGACCAAATACCACCGCGTCGCCCGGCAGTTTCGCGATCACACCGATCTCCAGCAGATCTCACGCAAGGCCCTCTCGCGGGCACTGAGGATCATCCATGCGCTCGCCGTCGAGATCGAGCGTCGCGGGCACCAGATCGAGTGCGCAAATGCACCCCCGACCGACCGGTACGGCCGGCGCGAGCGCAATGCCAAGGACTCCGCGCACCTCCTGGTCACGGTCAAGGGCCACGAGATCGGGCTGCGCATCTACGAGAAAGGCGTCGGGCTCCGCGGCACCTGGGAGCAGCAGAAGGCCTACTACGAGGAGAACAGGCTGAACTTCCACCTCGGCTATCTCCCGTCGCGCCCCACCGCCTACGACAAGGACGCGACCGGCCAGCTCAACATCTCGCTGCTGGGCTACAGCCCGCGGCAGACCACCTGGGGCGATCGCAAACGCTGGAGGCTCGACGACCGTCTCGGTCAGGTCCTGCGCGAGCTCGAGACCCAGGCCGACGAGGCCGAGGAACGCCGCCTGGCGCGCGAGCGTGAGGAAGCCGAGCGGCAGCGCCAGTGGGAGGCGGCCATGGCGGACGCCAAACGCCGCTTCCTCGAGGACCACCGACTCGACGTCCTGCGCCGCCGCGTCCGTGCATGGCAGGCGGCCGATGCCATCCGCGCCTACTGCGACGCCGTCGAGGCACGCTACGGGGAGGCCGCGACCCAGCCCGACACCGCCGCCTGGTTAGAACTCGCCCGCGAGCACGCCGACCGCCTCCAACGCCTTCCGACGATGCCGGCGGACCCCGAGATCAACAACGAGGGCTTGAAGCCGTACCTCGGATCATGGAGCCCATACGGGCCGGACCGTTGGTAGATGGCGCCGTGCGAGTAGGACCAACGCAGATGCTCGATGACGGAGAATTGCGTCAACTGACTGCGGTGACCCAAACCGATTTCTGTCTCACGCGCTGTCCATCACCGCTCGAGACGACGGCTATCTACTTGCTCGCAGAGGGGTGACTTCCGAACGAAGAACTGAAGACCTCGCACGGCGCGATTTCCAGGGTCATCGCCACCCGAGCGGATACAGGCCGGGTTGCCCGCCGTTCGCATTGTCGGGCATTGGGTAAGGCATACGCCAGCCCCTATGAGCGCTGGCGTGCGGTCTCGGCGGCTGGCAATCCGCAGAAGCGTAGGAAGTCGCACTCTTCGCAGCGAATGTGCAATTTATTGTCGCGCGGCTTACGCGCCGGGCCGGAGTTGAACGTCCGTTCTTTGATCGATCGGGCGGTCCCGGCGACGACGTGGCGCGCCTCGGCCAGCGCGTCGTCATCGAGGGGGACCTTGAGCTCACGTCGGTCGGGATCGGCCTCACCTAAATACCGAACCAGACCCTGTTCGGGTTTGTACTCGAGCTCCTTCTTCGCGGCGACACCGTAGAGGCTGATCTGCAGCTGCATCTCCTCGCGGTCGAGTTTTGAGCTGACATCTGATTCAGGTTCACCGGACTTGAAATCGACCAAGGTCACGGTGGGAGGATCGTCGTGCCTGACCAGATCAATCGCGCCGGAGATGAGCACCTGCTCCTCCTCAATCAGCGTCTCGAACTCCCGCTCCGGCTCGAATTCGAGCTCGGCCAGCTCGCCAGCGTAGTTCAGGATGTAGTCAGTGACGATCTCGAGACCACGATTCTGCATCCGTTCAAGCGGCTCTCCGGTCGTGTAGCGGAGGTAGAAGAGACCGCGATCGACCAATTTCTCGAGCTCGGGGCGCAATTGTCCCGGATCCTTCGTTGCAATCTCCGACCAACGCGCCGGTTCGGAGTGAACCGCCCGCAGCAAATTGTGGACGCCACGCCCGTAGCCGAAGGCCTGGTCGATCGTCGGCGCAAACCCAAGCACCTTGCGCAGATAGAAGTCGTGCGGGCACTCGAGGTAATAGCGCAGATCCGAGAACGTACTTACGAGGCGGCTCTCCCGTTTGGGGGCGGCCTCGGCCAACCGGACCGGGCCCATCGCGGCCTTCTCGTCCGAAGTCTCGCCACCGACCTCCTCGACCAGGCCTTGGACGGGCTGAAAAAAGGAGGACGACTTCCCGGAGCAGGTAACTGCGAGGAACCGTTCCGCGCGAGTCAGGGCGACATACATGAGACGCCGCTCGTTGTCGAGGTTCTCGTTGTCGGCGAGTTCGGCCGGATCGATTTTGTCGAAGACCGGCGACTCGAATGGCAGGCTCTCCATCCGTTTGGCGAAGGAGCTCGGGAAGCGTCGCGAGCAGACGTCGGCGAGGAAGACGGCCGCATACTCCGCCCCCTTTACCGAGTGCACCGTGCTGATCGTCACGGCTTCGGGCTGCTCGAGGAGCGGCGCCTCTTCCAGGCGGGCCTGCTGAGGGGCCCAGTTGCCGAGTGCAACCACCTGGTAGGTGAAGTCCGACGGCGAGGTCCAGCCCGGCGTCTCCATACTCTGCACCAAGGCACTCAGTGCTCCGAGGTGGAACATGGCGGTGTCGCCGCGGGGACCGGCGCCATCCCAGGCATGAACCCCAGCCTCGGAGAGGATCAGGTGAAGGATTTCTTGGGGGAAGACCCGCCGGACCTTTCCGGCTCTGCCCAGAAATGCACCTAGGTCGGGCGTTGCCAGTATGTCCCTCTCGGCTTTGGAGGCGCCGGTCTCCTTCTCGATACGGGCCCGGAAGAGCCTTGCCGCCAGCAACAGCCGCTCGACCACGTCGTCGGCGACAAGAAGGCCGTCGGACGCAAGCGCGGCGGCGGCGGAATGTAAAACGGCCTCTGGGGTCGGCTCGCAGTCGAGGACTTGGGCGATCCGGCCCGGGAGGGAGCGCGGATCTTTGGGGTTCCCGTAGAACTTCTCAATACCGGCCATCGCGGCGAGGGCCGCCATCAGAAAAAGGATCTCGGGCTGGGAAAAGAGGTCGCCGCCGGTGAACACCGCCGGGATCCCCTTGGACTGCAGCGCTTTCATGTAGGTGCGCGCATCGGTCCCCGAGCGAATGAGGACCGCGATGTCGGCGAAGGTCAGGCCCCTCTCCTCGCCGTCGGCGATGTCCATCGCGGCGCCTAGGCCTGCCTGCGGGTCGGCGAGGGTGAGGATCTTCTCGGCTATCCACGCGGCCTCGGCGGTGCGCTCCTCGAATGCCAGCGCGGCGATGTGGCCATCGGCTTCGTCGTCGCGGGAGCTTCGGCCGTGCTCCATGTCAGGACTACTCATCGACTGCACGGGACCAATCGAGGACGCCCAGCGGTTGGCGATCTCGATGATTCGAGGGGTCGAGCGGAAGTTGTGCGTCAACTCGACCACCTCACCGTCGGGTTCGGCGCTCAGCTCTTCGAAGATGTCGGCCATGATCTCGACTCGACCGCCGCGCCAGGCAAAGATCGCCTGACGATGGTCTCCCACGCAGGTCAGGTGTCCGGTCTCACCCAGGATCGCCTCTATTACGCGACTCTGCACCTGGTTGATGTCTTGGACCTCGTCGACGACAAGGTGTGAGGTTCGCTCTCGTAGGGCTTCGAGCAACCCCTCGTCACGGCGAAGCAACCGCAGTAGCTCCGACTGTGAGGTGCTGTGGTCGAGGAAGCGGCGGCAGCGCTCGAAGGCGTAGAGGCGACCGGCGGCGAGCTCGAAGGACTCGGCCACGTCGCCGACTCCGACGTCGGTCTTCATCTCGGCGCCATGGCACCAATCGCGCTCATCGCCAAGGCGCGCGGGAGGCGTCGGCGTCGGCAGCACGACCTCGAGCTCGTCGTACTCGTTTAGGAGGTCGTACGCTTTCAGGAAGCGGCTGATCGTCGCGAACTGGCCGACCTTTTTGCCGCTCTCGGCGCTCATCGCCGATTGCAGCTTCGGGAGACCGAGGGTGCCGTGATAGCCGCGCTGCACGAGCGCCACACGCGCCCCATCCTCGAGAACATCGAGGTTGTGGTACTCGTCCGAGGCCAGGTCACGGAGCATTTTCACGCAGAAGCCGTGGATGGTCCCGACGTACATGTCCCCGAGCGTTACGTCTTCTCCGGCCGGTGTCACCCGCTCGATGAACTGCCTAATTCGGAACTGCATCTCCTCCGCTGCCCGCCGGGTGAAGGTGAAGGCGACGATCTGGCTCTTCGGCACACCTTCGACGGCAACCCACCAGGCGATGCGCCTGGCCATCACATCCGTCTTGCCCGATCCCGCTCCGGCGACGACCATCAACTCGCGCCGCGGTGACCGGACGGCTTTGGCCTGACTCGCGGTCAGGCCATTGAGCAAAATTGTCGCGGGATCGATCACAGTCAGCCGAGAGCTCGAGAATGACCGGCCGATGAATCATCGAGGTGAACCACGACGGCGACGGAAAGTTCCTTGAGCGCCTCGATCTTACTTAAACGGTCGGAGGATATGGGAGGCAGACAGCCGGACAGCGTGCCAGGCAATCGTGGGACCCCGAACACGGCGTCAGCGCTCACGCCGAGCGAGACAGGATGGCTTTTGCGCCCTGGGTCCAAGTCTCATGGGCCCGGCGGTCAGTCACTCGAATAATTTGCGCAGTCACCGACACTCGGCCATCGTCAGGGATCTCTTTTGGATTCTCGCCCCTCGTCCCGTCCGAATCGAGTGCGACCGTCGATCGGATGGTGGACCAACCGAGAAGAGCCAAGTCCCGGCGCCACGGACAGGGCCCGCTCGCGGGCCGCCTGGTGCTGCTCCTCGGCGCCTACTCGCCAATCGCTCTGATCGTCGCCGCTCGGGCGATCCCGCACCCGGCAGGCTGGGTCGCACTCGCTGTTGGGATGATCGGGCTCGGCGCCTGGACTCTTTTCTTGGGCTGGCTTCCACGCCACCAGCCGCGCACCGCGTTGGTCACCAATATCGAGCCGATCGATTCAGAGGTCACCGGATATATCGTTTCGCTGCTTCTGCCCGTGATCGCCGCCGGAGATCCGAGCTCCGGTGATTTGGTCGCCTATGGCATCTGCGCCGCCCTTATCCTCCTCGTGGCCTTCGTCAGCGACCTCTCCGTCGCGAACCCACTTATATATGTGTTGGGGTTCAGGGTTGGCCGGGCGACGGTGGCTGGCGAACGTACCATCGTGCTGGTCGAGGACGCTTCACTTCCGGAAGGCGATGTTACGGTTGTGCGCGCGGTAGGAGTTACCTACATACCGAGCCGAGAGAACATGACGGGAGCGGGAGATGCCGGGTGATGACGTACGGGCGATACTGGGGCGGCGGCCGCCAAGAGGCGAGCCCGCTTTCGGCCACGTCGACCTCTCCGAAAAGGCAAGGGCCCAGCTGGCCGACATCGTTCGCGGAGTGAAAGAGCGGTGCGAGGGATCAGAGGAGGTCCCCTTCCACCCAACCGACCGCCCCGAGGACGGCGAGGTTTTGGCCGGTAGCCTCCATGGCTTCGACTCCCACTACCAGGAGAAGGCGCCCTGGAGCCTCGAGCGCACCGTCGCCTCCGTGCGGGCCAGCGGCGTCCCTGAGCCGCTCGGGGCGAAGGAAATAGAGGGAGGACGCTGGAGCTTCTACGCGCTTCGTCTGGCAGAGGCCGGCACCGATACCGTCGTCATCCGCAGGCGCGCCCCGACCTACGGCCTGACCAACAAGTGGTACGCCGTCCTAGCGGGGACCGAGCTCCGTCCAGTCGAGGAGCCGCTGTTGAGCTTCGACTACGACGCCGAGGTGGCTGTCGTCGACCAGAGGGTCTACGTGCTCCGGCCCGAGCAAACCGAACGGCTCTTCGTCGACGCGGACGAGGTCAAACGACGGGCGCCGGAGACCGTCGGGCGCTTCGCGAAGGACATTGGCGCTCGACTCAGCGCCGACACCGTCATGGCGGTCGAGCGGGTCTGCTCACGGAACGCCTTCACCGCCCGGCGGGTGGAACGACTGCTTGCGGAGGGCGTGCTCAGGGAAGTAAACGCAGCAGAGGTACGAGAAGGTCTCCACGACGCCGGGCTTGCCGCGGATGCGTTTGGCAGCTCGGGGCCGCTCGCCGCCGAGAGCGACGACCTCGCAACGAAACTGGTCGAGATCGCCGACGACCTCTACTACCAGCCGCGCTTCGCCCGCCCCTCACGCAGGGTGGCGGGCTGGCGGAATGTCGGCTAGTGCGCACTCGATCGAACTCACCAAGGGTTGCAACACCTAGGTCTGGAGTCCTCGGTTCGCGCCAAGGAAGTCGGCAGAATTATTGAACACGTTCAGAAATAGAGGGGTGCCCGCGAACGACAGCGGACTGACCGGCCCGATGGTCATGAATGAATACTCACGACTCTCGACACTGAATGACGAATGCGGATCGCGAAACAGGCGGTAGAGGTCTAGCGCCGGGCCACGCGAACCAATGAGTCGGGCCACTGCCTCGTACTCCTGACCCAACGCGAGCCCGAAGCCAAAGAACATGATCCGGAGCTGGTTGAGAATCTCGGGATGCAAGCTCGCCAGCGTTTGAGAGATGAACATCCAACCCAGTCCGTACTTGCGGGTGGTCCTGACAGCGTCGATCAGTTGCGATCGGACCCGCTCCTCAACCTGATCGTCCGGCTTCTCGCGAGGGGCCAGACGATGAGCCTCATCGATGAGAACGAGCGTGTTCAGGCTCTCGCCCTCTTTGTACGCGTCCTCAGCGCGTCGCTGCAGGTCTTGGAGGACCTTGCGAATGGTGAGCGCCTGTATACGCGACGTCCAGTAAAGCCCCTCGCTGTCCTTTCCCGAGAGATCAATCACCAGGATCTTCTTGTCGTTCAGCGCACTATCGATCGCCCAGTTAACCTTGCGTGCACCAGATCGAGAGTCATTGAACAGTTCACCGATTGGCGCCCAGATCTCGCTATGCATCACATCCAGATCGAGCGCGGCTATCTGCGCCTCGAACAGTTCCCGCGTTCCTTTGTCCTTATAGACGCGCTGGCGAGCCTTCTCGTCGTCGAACGTACTCCAGAGAACGTCGAGACTCTCCCGTTTGTGAAGGTCGACCAACTTCACTTTGCGTCGTTTGAGGTGCTGGACTACCTCAGAGCAGGCAAGCCGACGATTCTCGGCACGCCGCATGGCAACTCGCTCGAACAACGACGACTCAAAGAGGATCTCCTCGAAGATCTCCCAGCGATCCAGCACAAGATCCGAGACGCCCAGCACCACGGTGTCGCGGCCAAGTCCGTCAAGGGTCTGACGGATCGGCAGTTGCATGCCCTCGTGTGGCGGTGCGCCCTCACGAAGATCGCGCGCGAACTCCCCCTGTGGATCGACGATGATCGCGCCCATTTCGGCATGACGCGCATAGGCCAGGAGAATCAGCTTGGCGAGCACAGACTTACCGGAGCCGCTCTTGCCAAAGATGCCAAGGTGATAGGCCTCGCCAGCGCCGCCAGCTCCTGACCCGAAATGCTTAAACCACATCGGCAGACGCGGAGTAGAGCCGTAAACCCGACCGAGGTAGAAAAGCTCGTCTTTGAAGGGCTCGAGCAGCTTCTCCAACAGGCCATCGCGAACGAGGTAGATGTTGCCGCCGGTCGACGGAACGGTGCCGAGGAACGCGGGTTGGTAACGACCGGACGGGTCGGCAGCAAAGATTGCGCTAAGCGTCATGCGGCCAAGATGGGTGTCCTGGCGCTCGGAAATCTGCTCAACACCACCGCGCTGTCGAATCAGGCTGCGAATCGTAGGGTCCTCGTGCCAAACGTTGCGTAACTCAACCTCGGTGATTTGGCCCAGGGCATAGTGCTCGCGGCCGTCCTGAGGAAATTGAAGAAAGGCGAGCTCGCCCACAAGCTTTTTTTGCACGGCGGTCCCGAGCACATCCATTGAGAGCTCAGCCGTGGTCGACGGGGAACCAACGACCCCTAGTCGCTCGGACTGGGCGACCAGCTCGCTCATTCCGTTGTCCATGGTCAAGCGCCTGCCTCCGATCGATAGCTGTGTAGGCCGAAGAAAACCTCGCTGACATCGCCCGCGTAGTTGTCGCAAGCCTGCTGCGTCACAATCTGGCGGATCGCCGGGAGCGCGGTCGCGACGGACTTGACCATGCGGTCGGCCATGTAAATGGGATACGGCTCCATCATCCCGGGCGCCGCGCGGCGCAGACGCACAAGTCGGTCGTCAAGAGGCGATCGACTGCATACGAGCCATCGACCGCGGCTACGGTCGCCGGCTCGGCGTCGGGGAGATCTCCCTCGAAACCAAGGATGCCCTCACTCTCGAGACCAGAGCGAAGCTCGGCACGTCGCGCGCGCAGCTCCTCGAATCCTCCCAGGACCCGCGTCCCAATCTCACCGGTCCCGTCGATGAGCTCGTCTACGAGCCCAGCAGGCAGGTCGGTGAAAGGTTGGGAGGTTGATAGCTCGGATTGGGTCAAGTCCACAGGCGCCAGTTCTCGGGTCGGAAGGACTTGTAGTCCTCTCGCCGGATCGCTCGCGGAATCATCCATCGCTGCTTCCAGAATTCCGCCATGTCGGCTGCCGTCTCTGCGTACGGCCGCAGACTTTCGCCATACGTAAGCGCGGCTGCCGCGTTCTCCCCCATCGGAAACACAAAGACCTCGCGTCGGACTCCGTGGTAGAGAAGCGCCTCCCCCAGTCCGAGATGCCGTAGGGCCTTCTTGACGACCTCTCGCCTATTTCGGAATCCGCTTCCCCACTTACTGTGCTTGGCGGTCGGAGTGCAGTGCAACCTGGCATACGCGGTTAGATCCTCGTATAGGCCATTAGCGAACTGAAAATCTCCCGAACCCTTGGTGAATCCAACGCTGATAGCTACTTTGCGATCGTCCATGCGGAGACGGTTGTAGACGGAAGAGCGCCCCAATGCCGAAGCCGTCGTAACCATTGCGAGAGGCTCCTCCCTGTCGCGACCGCTGATAACGGAAGCGACACCGCAGTAACGTTCACGGTAGGCGGTCTGAATCTCTGCGCAGGTTGCGAGCATTGCAACAAGCTTGCCTGCGAGCAGCTGGTTGTAAGGTGGAACCGCGCCAAGCACGAAGGCGTCCATCACCTGATGGAGCCGCTCCCGACGAGCTTGCGCGTCCCAGCCGACCCAGAGATCGCGGCTACTCAGACCGAACACCGGATCTGCGAGGCCGATAATGCCCATCAGCTTTCCGTGAGCCTCGTCCATCACAAGGAAGCGAAGCCGACGGCCGTAGCCAGCCGACGTCGGGATGGACCAATGCAGGCGCGCCCATCGAAACAGAAGCTCCTCCTTGGACTCGGGAGTAACGAGAACTAGGCTCGGGCAGATCGCACTCGGCAGCAGATCTGAGCCGTCCGCAATCTGCCCAAGCAGCCACTCCTCGTGGCGGCGCAATCCGGGCTTCGAGCGCTCACGTTGATGTTCTACGGCCTCGCGGTGCAACGCTCGCAGCGCAGCCTTTGAGCTCATCTCAGGCGCGCGGATCTGCCCGTCCTCCACGCTAAATCCTTGCCGGACCAGGCTGTCCACCACCGCGGTGCGCATCTCTGCCGGATCGTTGAGTGTCTCCTTGTCCATGCGCGCCCATGGGTACGCTACCGGTAGCGACTGATGGTGCGCACCTAAGAGCCTGACGACCTTTACGAGAGCCCAGAAGGTCCGTCCGGCTCAACCGTCTCGCTATCCGCCGTGCGCGGCGAGGAACTCCGCTGGGGTGAAGACCGGGATCCGCCCGGCGAGGTCGAGCAGATGCCGGTCACCGGAGACGAGCGCGGCGGCGCCGGCGTGCGCCAGGGCGATCAGGTAGTCGTCGTCGGGGTCGGCGCAGCGGACCGGCGGCGGTCCCGCCGGGTCGATGGCCGTCACCGCGTCCCGACGCAGAAGCGCGAGGTATCGGTCGACGACGTCGAGGTCGACGTGGCGGCGGAACTTCTCCCGCCGCAGGACGGATCCGAGCTCCTCGAGCAGCAGGGCCGAGACGATCAGCTCGAAGCTTCCGCCGCGGCCGGCGGTCAGAAGCCTTGCCGGGGTGCCCGTGGGGGTGATCAGCGCCGAGACGAGGACGCCCGGGTCAAGTACCGCCCTCGTCACGCCTCTCCTTGCGCATCGCGCGCAGCTCCTCGCCGGCGAGATCCATGCCCTCCTCCTCGTCGGCGGGCGTGACCTTCGCCCAGATCTCGGCCAGGTCGTCGAGGCCGAGGTCGCGCCGCAGCGATTCCTCGATCACCTGCGAGTCGCGCTTGCCGGTGCGGGCGGCCTTGATCCTGACGGCGCGGAAGACGTCCTCGTCGAGGGTGACGGTCGTGCGGGTCTTCGACATGATCGCATTATTGCATCAAGATGCGGTCGCTCTCAGATTTTCGAACCGCCCCTCCGGATCTCAGGCAGTTCTCGCCGAGACTGCCTGACTCGGCGACATATCCGCGCATATCGCCACACATCGAGGATTCCGAGGCCCAAAATACCGCCCACGAAGTCCCTGCAAATGGCGTTTTTTACTCACCGATCAGCATTTTCCGAGCGAATTTCACACGCGAGAGGTCGCTGGTTCGAAACCAGCCGTGCCCATCCGGAGGCCGAAAGCCCCTACATATAAGGAACTCCCGACTTGCGGGTGTGACGCCAACCGCCCCGAGTTCAGCGATCCGCTTCGGGCACGGGTGGCTGAAATCGCAGAAATCGAGGCCGATCGGCGGCGATTTCAAGGCATTTCAGCCTGCCCGCAGGCCTAATTGTGAAGCGCTCGTAACGAGAAAACGAGAGGTAGTTGGTTCGAAACTCGAGCCTGCGGCCAAAGGGACTCCCTCCCCGGGTCGTCGGCACCCGGCGGGGGCTCGAGCCCCAGGCGCGCCGCCGGCGCCAGCGGGACGATGAAGACCGCCGGTTCTCCGTGCCTTGTCAGGAGCACCGCCTCCTCGCCGACCCCGTCGGCCCGGGGCTGTGGTTTCAGCAGGCGCCGTGTGCCGTCGCGCTTCTTCGGTTCTGCCCTGTACCAGCCGCCTTCATGCCGTGGCATCGTCAGCCAGTCCTCGCCGAGGTCGGGTACCGATCCTGTGGAGGGCCGCCCCGTTTCGGGACACTTCAATCACCTCCGGCGGTTTGCCGACCGCGACCGCGTGTCCTCGGGGTGAACACGATCGTCGGCCTGCCGGTCACGGGATGCTCCCCGACTATCGCCTCGACGTCGTAGACGTCGTCGATCAGCTCGGCGGTCAACACCTCCGGCGGCGGGCCGGTGGCGACGACCCGTCCCTTGGCGAGGACGACTATCTCGTCGCAGAAGGCCGCTGCGAGGTTGAGGTCGTGCAGGGCGGCCACCGTCGCCAGCTCGAGCGAGCGCACGAGATCCAGGAGCTCGAGCTGATGGGCGACGTCGAGGTGGTTGGTCGGCTCATCGAGCAACAGCACCTCCGGCTGCTGGACGAGCGCCCGGGCGATCCGTGCGCGCTGCCGCTCCCCTCCCGAGAGGGTATGCCACGACTGATGCTCGCGGCCGGTGAGCCCGGTGCGCTCCAAGGCGACGGCGAGGAGCGACAGGTCCTCCGCGGTATCGGGCTCGAAGGCCCGCCGGTGTGGCGTGCGGCCGAGCAGCACCACATCGCGTACCTCGAGCTCGACATCGGTGTCGGCATCCTGCTCGACGAAAGCGAGCCGCCGGGCGATCGCACGCCGACGCATCGCCCGAACGTCCGCGCCGTCCAGCATCACCTCCCCTGAGTCGGCCGCGGTGAGTGCGGCGGCGCAGCGCAACAGCGAGGTCTTGCCCGAGCCGTTGGGGCCGATCAGGCCCACCAGTCTGCCGGCGTCCACCTGCACACTGGCACCGTCGAGGATCAGCGCACCGCCGGCGCTCCAGGTGATGTTCGTGGCGGCGAGCATCAGGGTGCGCGCCTGCGCTGTCGGATCAGCAACGCGAACGCCGGCGCGCCGACCAGCGCGGTGACGACCCCGACCGGGATTTCGCGCGGTTGCAGGGCGGTCCGGGCCACCGTGTCGGCCCAGACGAGAAAGATGGCTCCTGCCAGCGCCGACACCGGCAGGAGGCGCCGGTTGTCGCGACCGACGATCATCCGCGCCGCATGCGGCAGCAGCAGGCCGACGAATCCGATCGCACCCGAGAGTGAGACCAGGACGCCCGTCATCAGGGCGCAGGTGACCAGGAGGATCCAGCGCAGGCGCGTCGTGTCGACACCCAGCGCCCTGGCGTCGGAGTCCCCGAATGCCATCGCGTTCAAGGATCGCGCGCACCCGATGCAGACGCCGACGCAGGCGACCACGACAGGCGCCGCGACCAGGTCGTTGCCCCAGGTCGTCCCGGCCAGCGATCCGAGTAGCCAGTAGTCGACTTCGCGGGTCTTGAACGGATTGGCGGCCACGACGACGATCAGCGAGGTGAGCGCCGCACAGATGGTGCCGACCGCGACCCCGGCGAGCACGGTGACGGCCGGATCCAGGCGCCGGCCGGAGACCGCGATCGCGATCACGAACCCGAACGCGACCAGCGCACCGATGAAGGCTCCGCCGGCGACGCCGAGTGAACCAGCCGCGACCCCCAGGACGAGCACCACCACCGCGCCGAGCGCGGCGCCCGAGGAGAGGCCGAGCAGGTAGGGGTCGGCAAGCGGATTGCGCGTGACCGCCTGCATCACCGCGCCGGCGACCGCGAGCCCGGCTCCCACGAGGGCGGCCAGCACGGTCCGCGGCATCCGGAGGTCCCAGACGATCGCCTGCATGATCGGGCTCACGTCGCGATGGGAGGCCAGCCCGAGCTTGTTGAGCACGACCGCCCAGACGTCGGCGGGACCGACCGACGAGGGTCCGATCGCCGAGGCGACGATGATCGAGCCCAGCGCCAAGACCAGCCCGACGAGGGCTGGTATCCAGGGGCGCAGGCGCCCGCGGGTCACCCGCTCGGATAGATCTTGCGGAGCCCGGCGGCCAGCTTTTTGACCCCGTCGACGTTACGCACGCCCGGGGTCGAGTCCGAGAAGGGGATGATGACGAAGTGCTTCTCCTTGACCGCCGGCAGCGACTGGAGCGCGGGGTCGCCTTCGATGAACTTGATCTTCGACTTGGCGGTGTCCCAGCCGGCGTCGATCAGGACGATCACTTCGGGATCCTTGGCGATCGCGGCTTCCCAGTTGACGTTCTGCCAGTTGCCTTTCACGCCGGCGAAGACGTTGGTCGCACCGACCGTCTTCATGATCAGCCCCGGGCCCCCACAGCAGGTACCGACGAACGGCGATTTGTCGTCGGAGTCCCACCACATGACCGTGTGGCCCTTGCCCGGAGCGGGCCCGGAACCGACCGCTTCCTTTAGTTCGGCCTGCTGCCGGGCGATCACTTCCTGCGCCTTTTCCTCGACGCCGAACAAGGTGCCGACCTGACGGATCTCGTTGAAGTTGTCGGCGAACGTCCACGGCACGTTCTCGTTCGCGTTCGCGCATCCGTCGGGCATCAGATACGTCGCGATCCCGAGCTTTTCCAGCGAGCTGCGGGTGCCGACCCCTTCCTTGGTCCCGAATGCGCTTTCGTATGAGGCGATCGCGAAGTCGGGTTCTTCGGCCAGGAAGCTCTCGGCGGAGGGGTATTCCTTCGACAGCACCGGGACCGATTCGTAGGCGCTCTGGAGCGAGGGCAGCACCGAGTCGTCGAGGTAGGCGGTGCCGATCATGGAGTTCTGGAGGCCGAGCGTCAGCATCAGCTCGGTCGCGCCCTGGTTCAGCGAGATCGCACGCGTCGGCGGCTGGTCGACGTGGACGTGGACGCCGCAGTTGACGACGGTCGCGCCCCCGGTGGTCGATTCGCCGCCAGAGGTGGTTTCGGCGCCCGAGGTCGTGTCACTTTCCGACGTCGAAGATGAGGCCGAGCTCGATGAGGAGCCGCAGCCGGCGACCGCGACGAGGCCGATGCAGAGGAGCAGGATGGCGATGCCCGGGCGGATCCAGGTCCTCGGGATACTCCGGCGACCGTTGGGCACGACTGGCATGGACGACTCCTCGCGTCGGTTTTTTTCGCGTTGGGCCCTCAGGTGTCCTGGCTTCCGCGTCGACGTTCCTTCCGGCCTTCCAGCCTGCGATGGGCCGTGGCCTTGACCCGTCCGAAGACGGGTGGAATTCACTCTGCGGTGACAGTTGCGGGTCAGCCCCGGATTCGCACCGGGTTCCCCTGACGGCGCGGCGATCCTACACCCTCGAAGCTCCTCCGAGGGCGCGACCCGAGCCGATCTCTGCGCTCTCGGAGCCCGTGGCCTCGGGGCGGCGTCCCCCGGGCCTGCGGCATCCGATCAAGGATCTCCTCGCGTCGGCTCGGCGGGCTCGTCGCCTAGGCGCCGCCCTGCTCGCGGCGTCGCAGCAGGTAGGTGTCCATGATCCACCCCTTCCGCTCCCGCGCCTCGGCGCGGACGCGCCGGATCTCGCCGGCGACCTCGCCGAGCGGGCCGGACACGAGCAGCTCGTCCGCCGTCCCCAGGTAGGCGCCCCAGTAGATCTCGAGCCCCTCGGGGTCCAGTGCCTCGAAGGAGCAGTCGGCGTCGAGCATCACGACCAGGTCGTCGACGCCCTCGGGCCAGCCGAGCCTCGCCAGGCGGCGCCCGGTGGTGACCTGCACCGCGCCGCCGACCCGGTTGAGGGGGATCCGGTGACGGGCGGTGAGTGCGTGGACGCTGCTCACCCCCGGGATCACCTCGTGGTCGAAGGCGATCTCGCCGCGCCCGTGGATGCGCTCGACCACGTCGATGGTGCTGTCGTAGAGCGAGGGGTCGCCCCAGACGAGGAAGGCACCGACTCCGTCCTCCTCGAGCTCTTCACGAAGCGCGGCGCCCCAGACCTGGGCGCGTCGCTCGCGCCAGTCCTCGACCGCCGCCCGATAGGCGGCCGCGGCGCGGTCGCGAGGCGGATCAGGGAGCTCTACGATCCGGTACGACGGACTCTCGACGAAGCGCTCCAGGAGGAGCCTGCGCAGTGCCACCAGGTCCCTGACATCGCCGCCCTTGTCCACGACGAAGAACACGTCGACCTCACCGAGTGCCCGCGCGGCCTGGGCCGTGACGTACTCGGGATCACCCGCACCGATGCCGATCAGGAGCAGCTTCCTCATCGTCGGGGCCCGCGGGTGACGGCATGATCCTGGTCCTCGGGGGCACGGCGGAGGCGCGCGAGCTCGCGGCGGAGCTCGACGCCTCGGGCGTCGAGGTCACCTCCTCGCTCGCCGGGCGCGTCGCCAACCCGCGCCTGCCGGTAGGCGAGGTGAGGATCGGCGGCTTCGGCGGCCCCGGCGGGCTGGTCCGCTGGTTGGACGACCACGAGGTCGACGCGGTCGTCGACGCCACCCATCCCTTCGCGGAGGGAATATCGGCCAACGCGGCGCAAGCGGCTCCCACGGCAGGGGTGCCGCTGCTGCGGCTCGAGCGTCCGGGCTGGCGCGAGCGTCCCGGCGACCGCTGGACCTGGGTCCCCGACCTCGACCAGGCCGCCGCGGCGATCCACGGGCTCGGCCGGCGGGTCCTGCTGACCACGGGCCGCCAGGGCCTGGCATCGTTCGCCGGCGTCGAGGAGGCGTGGTTCCTGGTCCGCTGCGTGGATCCGCCCGACGGGCCGCTCCCGCCTCACCACGAGCTGCTGCTCGACCGGGGCCCCTACACGCCCGACGGTGAGCGCTCGCTGGTCGAGCGACATGGGGTCGATCTCCTCGTCACCAAGGACAGCGGCGGCACCCATACCGAGGCCAAGCTCGAGGTCGCCCGTGAGCGGGGGCTGCCGGTGATCGTGGTGCGGCGACCGCCCCGGCCGGACGTCCCCACCGAGGGCTCGGTCGAGGCGGCCCTGCGCTGGGTGCGGGCTCAACTCGGATAGCTCCGGGGCGTGTAGACCCGCGGCACAGGCCCGGCGATCGTGCGGGTGTTGGAGGAGCCGACGATCAGCAGCGTGCGCATGTCGACGACGCCCGGGTCCAGCTCCCCCAGCGTCGTCACCGCGACCGACTCCTCGGGCGCCCCGACGGCACGGGCGACGACGACCGGCGTCGCCGTGTCGCGGTGGCGGCGCAGCACCTCGATCGCGCGCGCGAGCTGCTCGCGACGCGACTTCGAGGCCGGGTTGTAGAGGGCGAGGACGAAATCGGCCGCGCCGGCGGCGTCCAGCCTTCGCTCGATGGCCTCCCACGGCTTCAACCGGTCGGAGAGCGAGATGACGCAGAAATCGTGGCCGAGCGGCGCCCCTACCCTGGCCGCCGCCGCCTGCATCGCCGAGAGGCCGGGGACGATCCGCAGCTCCACGTCGGCGAACGTCGCGTCGCCGTCGACGACCTCGAGGACGGCCGCCGCCATCGCGAAGATCCCCGGGTCCCCCGAGGAGACGACCGCCACCCGCGCGCCCCGCGCGGCGAGCTCCAGCGCATGGCGCGCGCGCTCGGTCTCGACCCGGTTGTCGGTGGCGTGGCGGCGCTGCCCCCGACGCGCGGGGACGCGGGCGATGTAGGTCTCATAGCCGACGATCTCCTCGGCCGCCGCCAGCTCGGCCTGGGCCTCCGGCGTCAGCCAGTCGGGCCCCGCCGGGCCGAGGCCGACCACACTCACCCGCCCGGGCCGGTCGGCCGGCGCCGCGGGCTCGCCGCCCGGGACCAGCACCAAAGACATGTAGGGCACCTTCTCCCCCGCCTCCCTCAGGGGCGCCACCCGCTCGGCCTCGCTGCCGGCCCGCTCGACGTAGATCCCCCGCTCGGACAGGCCGGCCCGCTCGATCGCCTCGGCCACACCGGGGAAGCGCCTGCCGAGCTTGATCACCACCGAGGCGTCGCTGCTCCGCAGGCGCGCCGCCAGCGTCTCGGGCGGCAGGGTCCCGGGCAGGATCGTCAGCACGTCGTCGCGGCGCACCAGCGGGGTGCCCGCGGCGGCGGCCGCGGCGCTGAACGAGGTGACGGCGGGGATCACCTCGGTCGGATACCGGGGTGAGAGGCGCTCGTGCAGATACATATAGGAGCCGTAGAAGAACGGGTCGCCCTCGCAGAGGACGGCGACGTCGCGCCCGGCGTCGAGGTGCTCGGCCAGCTGCCCTGCGCAGGCGTCGTAGAACTCACTGATCGCGGCCTCGTAGCCGCCGGGGTGATCGGTCTCCTCGGTTGTCACCGGGTACTCGAGCGCCACCTCGATCTGGTCGCCACGGAAGTGCGGGGCCGCGATGCCGCGCGCCACGCTGCGGCCGTGGCGCGCGTTCGGGTAGGCGATGACGTCGACCGCCCCGATGATCCTCTGCGCCTTGACGGTCAGGAGATCCGGGTCCCCGGGCCCGACGCCGACGCCGAAGAGCCTGCCGCTCACTCGGCCGCGCTCGCCAACGCATTGACGGCGGCGGCGGCGATCGCGCTGCCCCCGCGACGGCCTCCTACGACGACGTGCTCGAGTCCGGCCGGGTGCTCGGCGAGCGCCTGCTTGGACTCGGCGGCGCCGATGAACCCGACCGGCACCCCGATCACGGCGGCGGGAGGCGCGACCCCTTCCTCGACCAGCTCCAGCAGCCGGAACAAGGCAGTCGGGGCGTTGCCGACGACCACCACCGAACCGCCCAACCGCTCGCGCCAGAGCTCGATCGCCGCCGCGGTGCGGGTCGTCCCGAGGCGCGCGGCAAGATCGGGCACCGAGGGCTCGGAGAGGGTGCACACCACCTCGTTGTCGGCCGGAAGGCGCGAGCGCGTCACGCCGGAGGCGACCATCGTCGTGTCGCAGAGGATGGGCGCGCCCGCGCGGAGCGCCTCCTCGCCGGCCGTCGCGAAGCCCGGCGAGGCGGCCACGTCGTCGAGGAGATCGACCATCCCGCAGGCATGGATCATGCGGACGACGACCCGCTCCAGGACCGGATCGAGGCCCTCCAGGTCGGCCTCCGCGCGGATCATCGCGAACGAGCGGCGGTAGATCTCGGCGCCGTCGCGGACGTAGGCGCTCATCCCCCCATCTCCCTGGCGCCGCGGGGCCGGCCGCAGCCGCGCCCGCAGGCCGACCAATGCTCGGGCGGGTCGCCCGGGCGCCGCTCGGCGGCCCGCCGGGCGGCCAGGGCGCGGACATCGCGACCGGCACGCGCGCAGGCCCCGAGGCCCGCGCAGGCGCTGAGCCCCCACCAGCCGGACTCCTCGGAGGAGACGAAGCCGGCCGCCCCGAGGGCGCCGAGCAGCCGCTCGACCCCGTCCGGCGCCACGTCGAGGAAGCTCAGCGTCCGCCTCGCCGAGGTGCGCACGTCGCGGTGACCGAGGCCGACCAGGACGTCGAGCATCGCCGGGTCGAGTCGGCCGAGCGGGGGCAGCACGGTCACCGCGCAGCGTCCGTCGGCCTGCTCGACGCGACCGAGTGGAACCGGGAGGGGCCCGGCGGCGGGCGGACCTTCGACCAGCGAGGCGCCGATACGCTCGGCGACCCGCTCGGGTCCGCCCGGGAGGTCGGTGATCCGCCAGGCCTCGCCCCGGTCGGCCTCGCGCGCCGCCGCGAGGAAGGCGTGAGCCGCCTCGATCGCGAGTGCCGCGGCATCGCCGGCCGCCACGGTCCGCTCGGTCGGGCGACCGGCGAGGCGCAGGCGGAAGGCACCGTCACCCTCGGCGGTGAGGGCGATGTCGGCATCGCGGCCGGCGGCGGTGCCGCTGCCGTCGTCGACCGCGAACAGGAACCGGCCCGAGAGGTAGGTGAGGTCCCGGTCCTCGCAGAGATGTCGGTCGAGCGCCGCCACGATCCCGTCGGTGGGCGCCGAGGCGCCCGGCAGGCGACCGCCGAGCGGGCTCGCGGCCACGTTGCGGACGCGATCGTGCTCGGGCGAGGGCAGGAGGCCGCCGGAGTGCAGGGCCTCGGCGAGGGACTGCTCGGCCTGCTCGGGGATGCCGCGGACCTGAAGGTTCGCGCGCGCCGTCACCTCGACGACGCCGTTGCCGATGCCCGCTGCCCGCCGCAGGGCCTGCAACCCGTCGAGGCCGAGCACCCCCCCGGGCAGGCGGACGCGCGCGAGGCCGCCATCCTCGGCGCGGTGCAGGCGCAATATGCCGGGGCACGCGTCGGTTCGGGCCCTCGTCGCGGCGCCGCGGCACCTTGCCGGGCGCTCCCGCCCCTCCGAGTACAGGTGGCTGTCGCGGAAGCCCTCGGCGGCGAGCGCCGGGCCGACGACGATCGTCGCCGTGCGGGCGATGCCGGCGCCGCGAACCTCCCCTGCGATCGTCGCGAGGGTCGCCCGGAGGACCACCTCGTCGGGCCGGCTGGCCCGGGCGACGACCGCGACCGGGCACTCGCGGCCATAGTGGGGGACGAGGGTCTCGGCGATCTCCTCGATCGCCTGGACCCCGAGATGGATGACGAGCGTGCTGCCATGCGTGGCGAGGTCGGCGAGGCGCTCGCCGGGCGGCATCGCCGAGGCCCGTCGACCGTAGCGCGTGAGGATCACCGTCTGCGCCACCTCGGGGATGGTCAGCTCGCGGCCGAGGGCCGCGGCCGTCGCCGAGAACGCCGGCACGCCGGGCGTGAGGTCCCAGGGGATGCCGAGCGCGTCGAGGCGGCGCATCTGCTCGGCGGCGGCGCTGTAGATCGAGAGGTCGCCCGAGTGCAGGCGCGCCACGTCCTCGCCCGCCGCCTGGGCGCGCTCGTACTCGGCGACGATCTCCGCGAGCGTCAGGTCCTGGGTGTCGAGGAGGCGGGCGTCGGCGGGCGCGTGGGCGAGGATCTCCGCCGGCACCAGCGCGCCCGCGTAGAGGCAAACCGGGCTCGCCGCGATCAGGTCCCGGCCGCGCAGGGTCAGCAGGTCGGGGGCGCCCGGCCCGACACCGATGAAGTGGACGGTCATGGCTTCCTCGCCTCCCACTGGACGACCGGCATCTGTGCCCGCCAGCCGGTGAAGCCGCCGAGCGGGCGGGCATGGGCGATCTCGATCCGCGTCAACGCCCCACCGTACTCCTCCTGGATGGTGCCGAGGGTGCGCTCGCCCTCGAGCGTGACCGCGTTGGCGACCAACCTGCCGCCCGGTCGGAGCGCAGCCCAGCAAGCGTCGAGCAGCCCCGGCTCGGTCAGCCCGCCGCCGATGAAGACGGCGCTCGGGACGTCCAGCCCGACGAGGGCCTCGGGGGCGGCGAGCGGCACGACCTCGAGGCGGTCGGGGACGCCGAGAGCCTCGGCGTTACGGGCGACGCGCGCGGCGCGCGCGGGGTCGCGCTCGACCGCCACCGCGGTGGCGGTCGCCTCGGAGCGCAGCCACTCGACGGCGATCGAGCCACTCCCGGCGCCGATGTCCCAGAGGAGGGAATGCGGCATCGGCGCCAGGGCGGCGAGGGTGACGGCGCGGACGTGGCGCTTGGTCAGCTGGCCGTCGTTCTCAAAGGCGTCGTCGGGAAGGCCCGGAGCGAGTCCCCGCGCGAGGACCCCGACTGCCGCCCGGACCTCGAGCGCCACGACGTGCAGCGGGTCGGCGTCGGCGTCGAAGGCCTCGGCGCTCGACTCGATCAGGCGCTCCTCGGGCCCGCCGAGGCGCTCCAACACGGTCAGGCGGCTCGGCCCGAAGCCGCGGTCGGTGACCATGCGGGCGAGCGAGCGGGCGCCCTCGGCGCCCGTGACGTAGGCGACCAGGCGCCGGCCCGGCTGCAGCAGGCGGGCGACCACCGCCACCGGACGCCCGACCGCGCTGACGAGCTCGACCTCGGCGGCGGGCCAGCCGAGCCTGGCGCAGGCCAAGGCGAACGCCGAAGGATGGGGGTGGACCCGCAGCCGCCCGGCCTCGACTCGGCGGGCGAGTGAGGCGCCGATGCCGTGCAGCATCGGGTCGCCGCTGGCGAGGACGCAGATCCCCTCCGTGTCGGTGGCGGCGAGCTCGTCGAGGAAGGGCTCGAGCGGCGAGGGCAGCGCTCGCCGCTCGGCGGCGAGCTCACCGGGCAGCAGCTCGAGCTGGCGCCGGGACCCGACCACGACGCCGGCGTCGCGCAACGCCGCGCGCGCCCCCTCGCCCAGCCCCGTCCACCCGTCCGCGCCGATCCCGACGACCGTCAACGGAGTCACCGCTCCACCGCATCGATCAGCGCGGCCACCAGTCGCGCGTTCGCCGCCGGATCACGGGCGGTGACGCGGACGTGGCGCCGGTCGAGACCAGGAAAGGAGGAGGCGGGCCGGACCGCGATGCCGGATTCGCGCAGCCTCGCCGCCAGTGCATCGCCGTCCTCGACCTCGAGCAGGCAGAAGTTGGCGACCGAAGGCCAGGTGCGCACCCCCTTGACCTCTCCGAGGCGGCCGACGAGGTCCTCGCGCTCGCGGACGGCGCGCTCGGCTATCGAGGCGAGCTCGTGCGGGTGGCGGGCGGCGGTCTCGAGCGCCGCCAGCGCGAGCGCGTTGGCAGACCAAGGCGGCCTCGCCGCTTCCAGTCGCTGCGCCAGCCGCGCGTCAGCGACCGCGTAACCGGCCCGCAGACCGGGGATCGCCAGCACCTTGGTCAGGCTGCGGACGACGATCACGTCGTCGAGGCGTTCGCCGACCAGCGTCGGCACGGCGCCCGGGACCAGGTCCATGAACGCCTCGTCGACGACGACGATGCGACCGGGGCGACGAAGGGCGAGGATCGCCGCGGCGGGATCGAGGGTGCCGCTCGGCGACGCCGGATTGCCGAGGATCACGAGGTCCGCCTGCTCGGGGACGGCCGCCGGGTCGAGGGAGAAGGAGCGCTCGGGATCGCGCATGACCCGGGCGACCGGCACGCCGTGGGCGCGCAGGGCGGCCTCGGCCTCGCCGAAGCCGGGATGGACGCAGGCGGCGAGAGATGGCCGCAGGGCGACCGGGAGCAGCCACAGGGCCTCGGCGGCGCCGTTGGTCGGGACGATCTCCTCCGGGTCGCGGCCGTGCAGGCTCGCCAGTGCGGCCCGCGCCGCCGACTCGTCCGGGTAGCGGCGGGCATCGCGCTCGAGGGCGGCGTCGAGGGCCCCGCGCAACCACGGCGGCGGCCCGCCGGCGAGGACGTTGACGGCATGGTCGGCATCGCCCGGACGCAGCTCGCGGTCGCCGTGGTGGCGCAGTTCTTCCTGCTCGGCCGCAGGGATGAGCGATCCTCCGCGCCGCAGCGGGATCGACTCGCCGGCGACGATCAGCTCGGCCCGCTCCGCCGCCCGCGCGAGGCGCTGCGTCGCCGCGCCGAGGAGGTCGAGCCAGCTGCGCGAGGCGGCATCGGGCGGCAGGAGGCCGGACCCTGCGTCCTCGGCGACGATGATCAGCTCGACGCTCCGCGACAGCTCGACGAGGGCCCGGATCTCGGCCTCGACCCGGTCGCCGGCGCCGGCGAGGCGCTCGCGCGAAGGGTCCTCGAGAGCCCCGGCCCGGTGCATGACGCCGGCGATCCAGGCGCCCAGCCCGTCGACCAGCACGCAGGAGGCGCCCGCGGCGGCCTCGGCAAGGTCGTCCCCCGCCTCGACCGTCCTCCAGTCGGCGGGCCGGCGCTCGCGGTGGGCCTCGATCCGCCCGGCCATCGCCGGATCGGCGCCGTCGGCCGTCGCCACGTAGCGGACCTCGGGGCCGTTTGCCGCGGCGAGCCGCTCGGCCCGCGCGCTCTTCCCCGACCTGGTGCCGCCGATGAGAAGGGTGAGGCTCATGCCGGCACCGCCGCGGCGGCCACGGCGGCGAAGCGCCGCGCGATCTCGGGGTGGGCGGCCCAGTGGACGTGCAGATAGCCCGCCTGGACGGCGCCGGCGACCAGGCCGTCGGGCCTGGTCGTGCCGCGTGCGCTCAGCGACCAGGCGGGCGACGCACCGGAGGCGAGCGGCTCGATCGCCGAGTGGTGGAACTCGTGGCCCCGGACCCTGGCGCCACCGTCGAGCCACGGGGTCGGGGTGGCGGCGAGGGCCTCGCGGTAGCCGAGCGTCAGTCGCCCCGCCATCCGGCCACGGGCCGGCAGTACCCCGCACATCGCGTGGCCGTCGAGCTCGGCGCAGAGGTAGAGCAGGCCGCCGCACTCGGCGAGCACGGGGCGCCCGGAGCGGGCGAAGGCGCGGATCTCCTCGCGAAGGGGCGCGTTGGCCTCGAGCTGTGCGCCGAAGACCTCCGGGAACCCACCCGCGAGCACCAGGGCGCCGGCGCCGGGCGGGAGCGATCCGTCGGCCAGCGGGTCGAAGGGCGCCAGCTCGGCGCCCGCGGCGGCGAGCAGCTCGATGTTCTCCTGATAGTGGAACGAGAACGCCGGGCCGCGGGCGATCGCGATCCTGGAGGCGACCGGGGCGGCGCCCGGCTCGGGACTCCAGGCGGGTCCGTCGAGCGCCGGGGCGCCGCGGGCCAGCCGCTCGACGGCCGTGAGGTCGACCGAGCCCGACGCCGCGTCGGCGAGGGCCTCGAGCGCGCTGCGGGTGCGGCCCTCCCGCTCGCCCGCCGGCACCAGGCCGAGGTGGCGCTCGGGCGCCGCGACCTCCTCGCTGCGGCGGATCGCGCCGAGCACGGGGATCCCCAGGGGCGCGGTCGCCTCGCGCAGCAGCTCCTCGTGGTGGTCGGAACCGACCTTGTTGTAGATCACCCCGGCGACGCGGACGTCGGGGTCGAAGGTGGCATAGCCGTGGACGATCGCGGCGGCCGAGCGCGCCATCGCCGATGCATCGACGACCAGCACCACGGGGGCGCGCAGGAGCTTTGCGACGTGGGCGGTCGAAGCCAGCTCGCCCTTCCCCGAGGCACCGTCGAAGAGCCCCATCACGCCCTCGACGACCGCGAGGTCGGCCCCGGCCGCGCCATGCCGGGCGAGCGGCGCGATCAGCTCGGGGCCGCTCAGAAACGCGTCGAGATTGCGCCCGGGGCGACCCGATGCGAGCGCGTGGTAGCTCGGGTCGATGTAGTCGGGGCCGACCTTGAAGCCCTGGACGACGAGGCCGCTCCGCCGCAGGGCGCCGATCAGCCCGCAGGTGACGCTGGTCTTGCCGGCGCCGGAGCTGGTCCCGGCGATGACGACGCGTGGGATCACGCCCTCACCTCGACCGGCAGGTCCAGCGCCGGAAGGGCGGCCGCGTCACGCTCGCCCAGGCGACCGCGCGGCCCCGCGGGGGACGGCCAGCGCAGGCACGGCACCGGGTCGCCGTCGTGCTCGCCGGTGGCGGGATCGCAGCCGTGGTCGGGGCACACGAAGAGGGTTCCCCCGGCCTCCGTCACCGCGCCCACCAGCGGCGGGACCAGAAGCGCGTCCACCGCCTCGATCGCGGCTACCTTGCCGGCCGCGTCGCGCCCGTGGGCGGCTTCGTCGGGCGACCCGACGTGGACCACGACCCGCCGCGCCCCGGAGTCGACCGCGACCAGGGCCGCCGCGGCCTTCGCGGCGAGGTCGGTGCCGGGCTTCCCGGTCGCCTCGGGCGGGACGACGACCTCGGCCCCCATCAGCCGCCCGGCCCCCGCCGCGGCGCCCGCCGCCGCGACCACGACGACCTCCTCGCCCAGGATCCGGGGCGGGACGATGCCCTCGGGCCAGGCGCGCAGCTCGGTCACCGCCCCGGGCTCGGCCGGGGGCAGGGCCAGGGGCGGCGGCCCGACGAGCAGGAGCTTGTGGCCGCCGAGGCGGTGGACCGAGTGGCCGGGGACCGCGCGCGCGAGCCCCCTCGCCGCCGCCGCGGTGTCCTCCTCCCCGGCCCGGCCCCGCGACCCGGTGCGGACGTCGATCCGCCGGGCGCGCTCGCCCGGCGCCACCTCGATGCCGCGCGCGGCGGCCTCGAGCGCGCCGCGGTCGACCGGCGCCGGGGGTACCCACCCGAGGAGCGCCGGGATCGCCGCCTCCGACCCGGCGGCCAGCCAGGGCGCCACGGTGCGCAGGCGCGACAGGCGCCCGTCGCGGCCGAGGCCGTCGAGGGCGGGGGTGCGGGCGCGCTCCAGCGAGGTCGGCTCCGTGCCGAGCGGCTCGGCCGCGCCGTCGAGGATCAGCAGTACCTCTACCACTCGATCCCCTGCTGGGCGCGGATCCCCTCTTCCATCGGGTGCTTGACCTTGACCACCTCGGAGACCAGATCGGCGAGCTCGATCAGCTCCGGGGCAGCGTCGCGGCCGGTGATCACCACGTGCTGGAAGCCGGGGCGGTCCCGGATCGTGGCGACCACGTCATCAACGTCGATCCAGCCCCACTTGATCGGGTAGGTGATCTCGTCCAGCAACAGATACTCGTAGCGCTCCTGCTCGATCGCCGACTTGACCCCGGCCCAGCCCTCGCGCGCGAGGTCGGCCGACTCCTCGAGGTCCTTCGAGAGCCACGACCAGCCATCGCCCATCTTCTCCCAGTCGATCCCACCGAGGGCCGCCGCGGCTTTCGCCTCGCCGACCTTCCACCTGCCGGACTTGACGAATTGGAAGACGCCACAGCGGTAGCCGCGCGCCCAGGCGCGCAGCAGCATCCCGAAAGCCGACGTGCTCTTGCCCTTTCCTTCGCCTGTCACCACGATCACCAGCGGGCGGTCGCGCGGCTTGCGGCGCCTCGGCTCGGCGCTGCCCTTGTCGCCGGGACGATGCGGCACGTCGACGTCGGCGCCGCCGTGACGCTCCAGCGGACCCTCGGCGCTCATGCGGCCCTCCTCGACGGGCTGCCCGGCAGGACCAGGCGATGCAGTCGCCCACCGGCGGCGCCGGCGACGCTCGCCGCCAGGCCGACCCGGACCGGACCCTCCTCGGTGTCGACGACCTCGACCGCCGAGGCGGCGCGGCCGAGGCCGGCCGCGGCTCGTGGGATCGCGCCCTCGGGGTCGCGGACCCGGCCATCGGTGAGGACGACCGCGACCGAGCGCCGGCCCGGATCGCGCAGCCGCTCGCGGCGGACCAGCTGCTCGGCGGCCCGCAGGCCGGCGGCCAGCGGCGTGCGGCCGCCGGCGGGTAGCGAGGCCAGTGCCGCGGCCGCGCGCTCGAGCGGCATCCCGGGCGCGACGAGGACCTCGGCCGCGCTGTCGCGAAAGGCGACGACCGCGACCCGGTCGCGACGGGCGTAGGCGTCGCGCAGGAGCTCGGCCAGCGCCCCCTTGACGCGGGCGAGCCGGCGCCGGGCACCCATCGAACCGCTGGCGTCGACGACCAGGCAGAGGAACGCGCCCTCGCGGCCGGCGCGCACGTGCGTGCGCAGCGGCTTCCCATCCCCCAGCAGTCGCGCCCGCAGGCTGGCGACGATCGCGATGTCCTCGGCGCCCGCGGCGGCCGGGCGGCTGTCGATCGAGCCGGCACCGGCGCCGGCGGCCCGCGCCCGACCCCCGGCCGGGCCCCGGCCGACCCCGGCCAGGGTCAGGGCGTCGCGGTCCAGACGGGCGGGAAGGGGTGCGACGTCTCGCGTCGGGGCGGGGGCCCGGGAAGGTGGCGGCGGCTCGCCCGGGGTCTCGCCGGGCTCGCCGTCTGCACCGCCGTCGCCCGGCGAGGGTGCCGGGACACGGTCGCCGCCGCCCCGAGGCGGCGAGGGGGGCGGGTCCTCGGGTGGCTCGTCCCCGGCCGGGTCGTCGAGGGCACGCTGCAGATCCTCCTCGCTCGGCGGATGGCCGTCGAGTGGGTCGCGGCGACGACGGTGGGCGAGGGCGAGGGCGGCGGCTCGCCGAACCTGGTCCTCGCCGACCTCCTCGACGCCGTCGAGCGCCGCCAGCGCGCGTGCGGCCCGGGCGCTGACGATGTCGCCCCGGACACCGTCGACACCGAGGCGGGCGCAGGCGGCGGTGATCCGGAGCAGCTCGCGCTCGGGCAGCCGGACGGAGCCGAGCCGGGCGCGCGCGTCGGCTATCCGCGCCGCGAGCCGCCCCTCCTCGGGTCGCCAGCGCTCGGCGAAGGCCCGCGGATCGGACTCGAAGGCAAGCCGGCGGCGGACGATCTCGGCCCTCACGCCGGGGTCCTCCGGCGACCCGACCTCGACGCCGAGACCGAAGCGGTCGAGCAACTGCGGGCGCAGCTCGCCCTCCTCGACGTTCATCGTCCCGACCAGGATGAAGCGGGCCGCGTGCTCGGTCGAGACCGCCTCACGCTCGACCCGGGCGACGCCCGAGGCCGCCGCGTCCAGCAACGCGTCGACCAGGTGGGCGGGCAGCAGGTTGACCTCGTCGACGTAGAGGATCCCCTGGTGGGCGCGCGCCAGCAGCCCCGGCTCGAAGGCGTGCTCGCCGGCCAAGGCGCGACCGAGGTCGAGCGCGCCGACGAGCCGGTCGAGCGTGGTCCCCAGCGGCAGCTCGACCAGCCGTGCCGGGCGCTCGACCGTCGGCGCGTCGTCGGGGACCAGGCCCCCCGGCGCCAGCTCTCCCGGGCCGAAGGCGAAGGCCTCGCCCTGCGCCGCCGCGGTCGGCGGCAGCAGCGGCGCCAGGCCGCGCACCGCGGTGGACTTGGCGGTCCCCCGCTCTCCGCGCACGAGGACGCCGCCCACCTCGGGCGAGACCGCGTTGATCAGCAGGGCCTCGACCAGCACCTCCTGGCCGACGACCGCGCTCAGCGGGAACCCGACACTCATGCCGGGGTCCCCTCGAGGTCGTCCTCCAGGGTCAGGTACCGGTCGCGGATCGCCGCCAGCGTCTCGGTGTCGGGGTCGGCCCACATCCCGCGGTCGGCCGCCTCGAGCAGCCGCTCGGCGATCCCACGCGCGGCCCAGGGATTGGAGGCCGACATGAATTTCGCCACGTCGGGGTCGAGCAGGTATCGCCGGGCGACCTGCTCGTACATCCAGTCGTCCGCGACGCCGGCCGTCGCGTCGTAGCCGAAGAGGTAGTCGACGGTCGCCGCGAGCTCCGCGGCGCCCTTGTAGCCATGTCGGATCATCGAGGCGATCCAGCGCGGGTTGGACACCCGGGCGCGGAAGACCCGGCGCGTCTCCTCGACCAGCGTGCGGGCGACGACCCGCGAGGGGTCCGAGGAGTCGCCGACGTAGGCGGCCGGGTCGGTGCCGCTCAGCGCCCGCACCGTCGCCACCATGCCGCCGTGGTACTGGTAGTAGTCGTCGGAGTCGAGGACGTCGTGCTCGCGCGAGTCGACGTTCTTGACCGCCACCTCGATCCGCGCGTAGGCGTCCCGCATCGCCTCGCGCGCCGCCGCCCCCTCGAGGCCGCGACCGTAGGCGAAGCCGCCCCAGGCCTCATAGACCGAGGCGAGGTCACCGTCCTCACGCCAGTCGCGGCTCTCGAGCAGCTGCAGGAGGCCGGCACCGTAGGTGCCGGGCTTCGAGCCGAAGATCCGCGTCGTCGCCTGCCGCCAGGCCGGCTCCGCGCCGAGCTCGGCGGCCAGCCGCTCGGCGTCGGCGCGGGCGTGGGCGGCGACGTAGTTCTCCTCCTCGGCCTCGTCCAGCCCCGCCACCATCGCGACCGCGTCGTCGAGCAGGGCGAGGAGATGGGGGAAGGCGTCGCGGAAGAAACCGGAGATCCGCACGGTGACGTCGATCCGCGGCCGGCCCAGCTCGGCCGGCGGGATCACCTCGATGCCGGTCACCCGCCTGGACTCCGGATGCCAACGCGGTCGCACCCCGAGGAGGGCCAGGATCTCGGCCACGTCGTCGCCCTGGGTGCGCATCGCCGCCGTCCCCCAGGCGACCAGGCCGACCATTCGCGGCAGCGACCCGGTCTGCTCCCGGTGGCGGTCGAGCAGCGCCTCGGCGAGGCTTCGGCCGACCTCCCATGAGAGCTCGGAGGGCAGCGAGCGCGGGTCGACCCCGTAGAAGTTCCGGCCCGTCGGGAGCACGTCGACACGGCCGCGGGTCGGCGCGCCGGAGGGGCCCGGCTCGATGTGGCGACCGTGCAGCGCCCGCACCACGGCCCCCAGCTCCTCGGGGGTGCGGAGGATCCTGGGCACCACCTCCTTGCAGGCGAAGCCGAGCACCCGCTCCACACCTTCATCGGCGAATCCGAGGACCTCGCGGCAGACCGCCGGCGCCGAGGCGGCCTCCCAGTCGCGTCCGGCGAGCGCGTCGAGCAGGGCCATCTGGACATCCTCGAGCCGGTCGACGACGTCGCCGCCGCTCGCCACCGGGCCGCGGAAGCGCTCGCGCAGCTCCGCCGGGAGCGGCGGCGCCGGGGCGCCGGGATCCGCGACCAGGGCGGGCTCGTCGAGCCCGTAGGCCGCCCCGACCGCGCGGCGCAGGCCCGGCACCTCGCCCGAGCCGAGCCTCAGCATCGCCGCGGTGAGGCCGCGCAGCTGCTCGCCGCCCGGGGCGCGGCCGAGGACGTGCAGGCCGTCCTTGATCTGGATGTCCTTGACCTCGCAGAGATAGCCGTCGATGTGTTCGACGAGGGCGCCGACGTCGTCGGGACGCTCCTCGATCTCGAGCTCGGCCTGCAGGTTGGCGCGCTCGATCGCCGACCAGATCTTCGCGGCGAGGCCGGGCAGCTTCGATGGGTCGAGCACCTCGAGCCGCGCGTATTCGTCGAGCAGCGACTCGAGTTCGGCGATCTCGTCGTAGCTGTCGGCGCGCATCATCGGCGGCACCAGGTGGTCGACGATCGCCGCGTGCACGCGGCGCTTGGCCTGCATCCCCTCGCCGGGGTCGTTGACGACGAAGGGGTAGATCAGCGGCAGCGAGCCCAGCGCGGCGTCGGGCGCGCAGGAGGCGCTCAGGGCGAGCATCTTGCCGGGCGTCCACTCGAGCGTCCCGTGCTTGCCGAGGTGGACGATCGCATCGGCGCCCCATGACGCCGCGATCCAGCGGTAGCAGGCGAGGTAATGATGGGTCGGCGGCAGCTCCGGGTCGTGATAGATGCCGACCGGGTCCTCGCCGTAGCCCCGCGGCGGTTGGATCGCGACGACGACGTTGCCGAGCTCGAGCCCGGCGACGACGAAGTCCTCGCCGTCGAGGTAGCGGTCACCCGGCGGCGGCCCCCAGCGCTCCTCGATCGACCCGCGTAGGTCGGCCGGCAGCGTCGAGTACCACTCGAGGTAGTCGGCGACCGGCAGGCGCAGCGGCGCCGCGGCCAGCTGCTCCTCGGTCAGGAACTCCGGGTCGTGCCCGCCTGCGGCGACCAGCGCGTGGATCAGCGCGTCGCCGTCGGCGAAGTCGTGGACGACGCACATCCCGTCGAGGCGGAGCGCCTCCAGCAGGGCGATCGCGCTGGCCGGGGTGTCGAGGCCGACCGCCATCCCGATCTTCGCGTGCTTGGTCGGAAACGCGGTCAGGAGCACGGCGACCCGGCGCTCGGCGGCCGGCAGGTGGCGCAGCCGCGCGTGGGCGACGGTGAGGCCGGCGACGCGGGCGCAGCGCTCGGGGTCGGCGACGTAGCGCGGCACCGGCACGCCGACCGGCGATCCCTCGGCCTCGCGCTCCTTGAAGGAGATCACGCCGCCCAGCAGCCGGCCGTCGAACTCGGGGATCGCCACCTGGGTCGCGGCGTCGAGTGGCGTCAGGCCGGAGTCCGACTCGAGCCAGGCGGCGCGCGAGGAGGTCGAGCAGACGGCCTGGATCACCGGCACGTCGAGCGCGGCGAGCGCGCTCGCGTCCCAGTCCTGCCAGGTCTCCCCCACCCCCTCGCCGGGCGCCGCGGCGTTGTCGGCCGAGCCGCTGCCCCCGGTCGCCAGCATGGTCGTGATCAGGGCGTCGACCCGACCGTCGAGCAGCTCGAGGGCCGGCACCCGGCCCTCGGCGTCGCGCCGCAGCGTGTAGCTCCAGACGGCGACACCGTTGGCGCCCGCGGCGTCCAGCGCACCGAGCAGGTCGTCGACGAACTCGGTGTTGCCGGTCAGCCGGTGGGAGCGGTAGAAGCAGACGCCGACCGTGGGCCGCGAGGGGTCGAGCCCGGCGAGCGCCTCCTCGACCGCCACGTCGCCCCTGCCCGGAACGTAGACGCCGAGGTCCTCGACCTCGTGCGGCGGCTCGAAACCGTGGCCCTCGAGCAGGAACGTGTCGGCGAGGAAGCGCAACAGCTGCTCGACGTTGTCGACGTCGCCGTGGCGCAGGTACTCACCGGCCTGCGCGACGGCCCCGGCGGGCGCCGTCGAGAGCGCCGTCATCTCGGCATCGGGCTCCGCCTCGCCGCCGAGGGCGAGGAGGACGGCGCCGCGCTCGCGCGCCCCCTCGACGAGCAGGTCGAGGCCTTCCGGCCACCCTCGGCGGCCGCCGAGGATCCGGCAGAGGACGACCCGGGCGCCGTCGAGGACGTCGTCGACGAGCGCCCCTGGATCCGGGTGTCCGCCCGGGTTCGCGCAGCGCACCTCGGGGAAGTCGGCCGGCAGCCGCCGGACCGCGGCGGCGGTGGCGAGGATCTCGGTGTCGGCGGTCGTCACGAAGCGCAGCATGTCCGCACCTCCGTCTCGATGGTTGGCAGTCCGGGCGGCGGGCCGCCCTCGATCAGGCGGGTCAGCCGCTCGCCGTCGAGGTGCTCGCCGATCAGGTCACCGAGCGCGTCGTGGCGGGCGGCGCGCTGCTCGGCGAACGGCGTCGCGCCGGGGACGAACCTGCGGCCGCACCCCTCCGCGACGCGGGCGAGCAGCGCGCGGCGGAACCCGTCGTGCTCGAGCAGGCCGTGCCATGAGGCCCCGATCACGCTGCCCGCGATGCAGCCGTCGGGCTCGCCGTCGTCGGCGCGGAGCAGGGCCTCGCCGCCCAGGCGCGTGACCCGACCATGGCGGATCTCATAGCCCCCGGCCTCGGATCCGAGCAGGGCCGAGCGTCCGCTCCGCCATCGCAGGAGCTTCTCCGGGGCGAACCGGGTGCGCACCGGCAGCAACCCGAGGCCCGTCACGGTCCCGCGCCGCGACTCGACCGCGTCCTCGACGCGCTCGCCGAGCAGCTGGTAGCCGCCGCAGATGCCGAGGATCGGGCGGCCGGCCTCGGCGCGCCGGCGCAGGGCGGCGTCGAGGCCGGCGGCGCGCAGACGCTCGAGGTCCTCGACCGTCGCCTTCGTCCCCGGGATGACGAGGAGGTCGGCCCGCTCGACGTCGGCCGGGGAGGTGGTGAAGCGGACGCGGACCCCGGGCTCGGCGGCGAGCGCGTCGGCGTCGGTGAAGTTGCTGATCCAGCGCAGCCGGAGCACCGCGACGTCGATCGTGTCGCCGTCCGTCGGGGCCTCGGCACGGCGACCCTCCAGCGCCAGGGAGTCCTCGACGTCGAGCCAGAGGTCCTCGACGTAGGGCAGCACCCCGAGCGTCGGCCGGCCACTGCGCTCCTCGAGCGTCCCGAGACCGGGAGCGAGGATCGAGCCGTCGCCGCGGAACTTGTTGATGACGAAACCGCCGACGTGGGACTGGTCCTGCGGGTCGAGCAGGGCGAGCGTCCCGAACAGCGAGGCGAAGACGCCACCGCGGTCGATGTCGGCGACCACGATCGCCGCCATCCCCGCCTCTCGCGCCAGCCACATGTTGGTCAGGTCGGCGTCGCGCAGGTTCACCTCGGCCGGGCTGCCGGCGCCCTCGCAGATCACCACGTCGAAGCGCTCGCGCAGACCGGCGAGCGCCTCGGCCACCAGCGGGCGCAGCTCATGCTTCATCTCGCGATAGGAACGCGCGTCGGCGTCGGCGTAGGGCTTGCCCATCACGATCACCTGGCTGTGGCGCTCGCCGGAGGGCTTGATCAGGACCGGGTTCATCGCCGCCTCGGGCTCGACTCCGGCCGCCGCCGCCTGGGCCCACTGGGCGCGCCCGATCTCGGCTCCGTCACGCGTCACCACGGAGTTGAGCGCCATGTTCTGCGCCTTGAACGGGGCGACCCGCACGCCTTGACGCGCCAGCCACCGGCAGATCCCGGCGGTCACGACCGACTTGCCGGCGTCCGAGTGGGTGCCCGCGACCAGCAGCGCCCCTTTCATGGTCGCCTCCTCCTGACCACCACGGCCCGGGCGCAGGTGGCGAGAGCCGCCGACGCGACACCGACCGCGGTGCTCAGGCGGATCGCCCGCTCGATGTCGGCGGCCGCCGGCGCCCGCCCGTCACCGAGGGTGGCGCGGACCTCGGCCCGGCCACCGTAGGCGAGCGGACCGCCGAGCCGCAGCCCGAGCGCGCCCGCGAAGGCGGCCTCGACCAGCCCCGCGTTGGGGCTTGGATGCTCGGGGCCGTCTCGGAGGGCCACGCGCAAGGCCGGCCGGGGCGACCCGCCCACGAGCGGAGCGAGTGCGATCGCGAGCGCCGCGGTCAGCCGTGCCCCCGGCCAGCTGAGCACGTCGTCGAGCCTGGCGGCCGCCCAGCCGAAGGAGGCGTAGCGCTCGTCGCGATAGCCGACCATCGCGTCGAGGGTGTTGGCCGCCCGGTAGGCGACGACGCCCGCCGGTCCGGCGAGGGCCGCCCAGAACAAGGCACCGACCACCGCGTCGGCCGTGTTCTCCGCGACCGACTCCACGGCTGCCCGACTGAGGTCGGCGCAGTCGAGTTCGGACGCATCGCGACCGCAGAGCGCGGGCAGCGCCTGGCGCGCCCGGTCAAGGTCACCCGCATCGAGGGACCGGCCCAGCCGGCGCGCCGCGCGGGCCAGCGAGCGCCCGCCGAGCGCCGTCCAGGTCGACAGTGCCAGGGCCCCGCCGCGGCCGAGTCGCGTCCGCTCGCAGGCCCGCGTGGCAAGCTCGGCGAAGAGCGCCGCACCGAGGACGAGCGTCGCCGCATAGAGCGCGCCGCGCGCCCTGCTCGGCGCGTAGCCGAGCCGCTCGGCAGCCGACGCGACCCTGCCGAAGCCGGCCACCGGGTGTAGGCGGGGCGGATCGCCGAGGAGCGCATCGGCGGCGAAGCCCCCGCCGAGCCCGACGGCGCTCACGCCGGCACGGTCTCCTCGAGGACGGGCGCGTGCAGCGCGCGAGCCGGGACGTTGACCTTGACGAGGCGCCAACGAGTGCCGTCGGCATGCAGCTCGGTCACCGACAACGGTGCGCAGTCGACCCGCCAGAACGCCTCGATCGGCGCCCCGAGTGCGTGGACCACGGCGGCCTTGACGACGCCGCCATGGGTGATCGCGAGGCACCTGCCGTCGCATCGCACCTGCCGATCGAGCCAATCGGTCACGCGCGCCACGAACTCGCGAAGGCTCTCGCCCCCGTGCGGTGCGCTGTCGGGAGCGGTCATCCAGATACGGGTGTCGTCGGGGCGCTCGGCGACCAGCTCCTCGAGGCGGCGCCCGCCCCAGGAGCCGAAATCACACTCGGCGATCGCCGGCTCCACCGAGCCGACGGCCAGCCCCGCCGCCGCGGCGGTCTCGCGGCACCGCCGCGATGGGCTGCACAGCACCTCGGCGCGCGCCGGCAGATCGAGCTCCGCCGCGGCGGCGATGCCACGCTCGTCCAGAGGCTCGTCGCCCGGGAACGCGTAGGAGCGCGTCGCCGCGGTCGGCGCATGGCGCACGAGGAAGAGCCTTCTCATACCACCACCGCCGCCAGGGCCATCGCTGACACCTCCGCGGAATCATGCGTCCCGCTCTCGAAGGGTTGAAGGCGACCGAGTTCCTGGCTCCCGGACCCGCCTGGGTCCGGTCACAGTGGCGCGACCGCGCCGGTCTTTCACCGGCTTCCTCGTGTCGCCGCGCTTATGGTGCCATCCTAACGCTCCCTCCACCGTGTCCGCCTCCGACCCACTCGTGCGACCCCCCACCCCTCCCGGGTTCGACGCCTCACGGGCAGCCGAGCGCGCCGCCGAGCCCACGGCGTGGCGCTACCCCGAGGAGGCTCGCGAGGCGGTCTTCCGGGTGATCGGCGAGCGCCGCGACATCCGCCGCTTCCGACCCGACGGGATCTCCGACGAGGTCCTGCAGAGGGTTCTCACGGCGGCCCACCAGGCGCCGTCGGTGGGGCTGATGCAGCCGTGGCGCATGATCGTCGTCCGTGACCTGGCGACGCGGATCGAGGTGAGGCGCCTGGCCCAGCGCGAGCGCCTCCGACAGGCGAGGCGCTTCGAGGAGCGGGCCCGCGCGTTCCTTGACCAGAAGATCGAGGGCATCGTCGAGGCGCCGCTCGGAATCGTGGTCTGCTGCGACCACGGCGCACCGGACGCCGAGGTACTCGGGCGGGGGACGATCCCCGACACGGACGTGTACTCGACCGCCTGCGCGATCGAGAACCTCTGGCTGGCCGCCCGCGCCGAAGGTCTCGGCGTCGGCTGGGTCAGTTTCTACCGTCCGGCCGACCTACGTGCCCTGCTCGGGATCCCGGACCGCGTCGACCCGCTCGCCTACCTCTGCGTCGGCTGGCCTGACGAGCGACCCGAGCGACCCGGTCTGGAGGCGGCGGGCTGGGCCTCCCGCGTGCCGCTCGACGAAGTCGTGATGCGCGAGCGCTGGGATGGGAGCGCCGGTATCGAAAGCGCCAAGCGGACCTCCGGGGACGGTCCGGACCGGGAGGCCGCCATCGCCGCCCGCGACCGCCTCGACCGACTCGTCAAGCCCGCCGGGAGCCTCGGCGCCCTGGAGCCCTTGATCGAACGCTGGGCGGCGATCACCGGCAGCCCGCCGCCCGTGGAGCTCCGCGCAGGCGTCCTTGTCTGCGCCGCCGACCACGGCCACACCGCGCATCGCACCAGCCTCTTCGACGCCGAGGTCTCGGCCCAGGTCACCAGGGCTGCGGCGCGCGCGGAGAGCGCCGTCGGCGTGCTCGCGCGGGCAGGGGGGCACGAGCTGCTCGTCGCCGACCTCGGGCTCGTCGGGCCGACCCCCGCGGGCGTACGCGACGCCAAGGTCACCGCCGGCAGCGCCGACATGCTCAAGGCTCCCGCCCTCACCGGCGAACAGGTCGATGCAGCGCTCGAGGCGGGCGCGGAGCTCGCCGGCGATCTCGCCGACCGCGGCGTCACCTGCCTGGTGATCGGGGAGATCGGGATCGGCAACACCACGACGGCAGCGGCTCTCGCCGGGGCTCTCACCGGGGCGGCGCCGAGCGTCACCGTGGGTCGCGGGACGGGGATGGACGCCGCCGGTCTCGAGCGCAAGCGGGCAGTCGTCGAGGCCGCGTTGGACCGCCACGGTGCGCCGCTCGATGTCGGCCCTGCGATGGAGGCGGTCGGCGGCCTCGAGATCGTGGCGCTCGCCGGCGCGGCATTGGAGGCGGCACGGCGCCGCCTGCCCGTGGTGCTCGACGGTTACGCCACCGCCGTGGCCGCCCTCGCCGCGACCCGGATCGACCCGGCGGTCGGCGAGGTTCTGCTCGCCGGCCACCGCTCCGCCGAGCCCGGACACGACCTCGTCCTTGCAGAGCTCGGGCTCGAGCCACTGCTCGACCTCCGCCTGCGCCTCGGAGAGGCTTCGGGAGCGTTGCTCGCCCTTCCGATCATCGAGGCGGCGGGGGTCCTTCACCGCGACATGGCGACCTTCGAGGAGGCCGGCGTCGCGCGGCATTCCTGACTCCGTCCGGCGCTCGCTCGACGGCCTGCTGCTTGCGCTCGCGTTCCTCACCATCGTGCCGGTACGCCTGCGCGCGGCACTTCCGCTCGGCGCCGCGGCCCCCTGGTTTCCGGCGGTCGGCGCCGCGCTGGGGGCCGTCGCCGGCGCCATCGCCTACGTCGCCGCGCCGACGTTCGGCCCGACGGTCGCGGCCGTTCTCGCGGTCGTCGTCCTCGTCGCCCTGACCGGGGCGCTGCACCTCGACGGCCTCGCCGACTGTGCCGACGGGTTTGGCGCCCGCGGCGGCGCCGAGCGACGCTTGGCGGTGATGCGCGACTCCATGATCGGCACCTTCGGGACCCTTGCGCTCGCGCTCTGGCTGGCACTGGTCGTCGCGGGAGTCGCCGGGCTCGACCGCGGCGGCGCCTTCGACGCGCTGCTCGTCGCCGCCGCGGTCGGCCGTTGGTCCTCCCTACTCCACGCGGTGGGCGCCTCGCCCGCTCGGCGTGAGGGGCTCGGGGCCGGGTTCGAGGTCTCGAGGGCCGGGCTGGCCATCGGGACGGCGTTGGCCGTGGCCGCCGCGCTGGTCGCGGGCGGCGTCGGTCCGGGTCTGGCGGCATTGGGAGCCGGGGCGATCGTGGCGGCGCTCGTCACCTGGTCGGCGCGCCGAGGAGTAGGCGGTCGCACCGGTGACACGCTCGGCGCCACCGTGGCCTTGACGGAGGCGGTGGTGGTCGTCTTGCTCCTCGGTCTGGCGTAGCCGCTTCGGGGTGGCTACGATGTCGACGCTTGTTTGAGGAAGTCCGGTGAAAGTCCGGGACGGTCGCGCCACTGTGATCGGGAGCTCCTTCGGGAAAGCCCGTAAGTCAGACACTCGGCAAGCAACACAGACCCACGACCGAGACGCACGATCTCGAAGGAGGCAGTCATGAAGGCATCTCCCGGCTCCGGTTATGCACCCCCCGCGACCGGCACGCCTGAATCGATCTCCATCCCGCTGTCCGGCGGTGCCCGGTGGATGATCGGCACGGTGCTCGTATCCCTGTTGCTCTACTACTTCATCGGCATGGACCAGGGAGCGACGTCGGTGTTCGGCAACGACATGCACATCCATGAGTTCGTGCATGACGCCCGCCACTTCCTCGGCTTCCCCTGCCACTGAGCGGGAGCTGCCGACATGGAGAAGAGATTCATCCTGCGCGGATTCGGCGCGGGCGCACTCGCCGGCCTGTTCGCCTTCATCTTCGCGCGCATCATGGCCGAGCCGATCATCCAGCAGGCGATCAATTACGAGAGTGGACGCGATGCCGCACAGGACGCCCTGCGGAAGGCCGCCGGGCTCGCCCTGGAGCCGGCCGGGCCGGACATATTCAGCCGCGGCATCCAGCGCAACGTCGGCATCGGCGTCGGGCTGATCCTGTTCGGGGCGGCGATGGGCGGCCTCTTCGCCGTCACCTACATCCTCGTCCAGCGACGCACGCGGACGACCCTGCGCCCTCGTGTCCTCGCTCTGGCCATCGCCGGCGCCGCCTTCCTCGGCCTCTATCTCGTGCCGTTTCTCAAGTATCCAGCGAACCCGCCGGCGATCGGGCACGAAAATACGATCGGCGATCGCACTTTGCTCTACGTGATCATGGTGGTCCTCTCGGTCACCCTCCTGATCGGCGCGGTCATCGCGGCGCGCAAGCTGATGCCGAGACTCGGTGCCTGGAACGCGACGCTTTGGTGCGGCGCGGGATATGCCGTCGTCATGGCCGTGGTCATGGCGATCCTCCCTCCGCTCGGCCACCTGCACGCCAACGTGGTCGAATATGGCCGTCATGTGACCGAGACGCCACTTCCACTTCGTGACGCCAACGGCAACATCGTCTACCCGGGTTTCCCCGCCGACACGCTGTTCAAGTTCCGCCTCTATTCGGTCATCAATCAGGTCATTCTCTGGGGCACGATCGGGCTGACCTTCGGATGGCTGGTGGAGCGGATGCTTGCGCCCGCGCCCAGCCTGGGCTCACCCAGGACCGCCCAGGAGATTTCGTCACCGGGTCTCGTCTGACCCGACGATTCCGCAACCGTCACCACCTCCGCTCGCGGAGGTGGTGACGGTGAGATGCCGTTTGTAGTCGACGGCGGTACCGTCTTTGCCATCTCCTCCGGCGGGGTCCGGGTCCCTCGCCTGATCTTCTCGAGGATCCGTTCGAGTTCGATCTCGGCCCGTGGGCAGTTTCCTTCCGCGTCTGCGGTCCAGCGGGATCGAGCCGGTCGGGATCCCGACGGACCTCGCCGCAGGACACCGGGAGGCCGCAGCGATGCTCGACCCCGTGCTGGGAGAAGAGATCACCGAAGGCGAGTGGAGCCCTGCCGAGCGGGCATGGTCTGGAGAAGCCCGAAACGGTCACCAGGCTGGATCGGGAGGGCGTCCGGTGGAGGTCGCCGACGAGTCCCGTGGGGAGATTCAGGGTTGCAAACACCCCCGAACGTGCCCTGACGCAGGCAGCCGTGCCCATTCAAACCCATTGGTTTGAACCAGAGAGCGCCTCACCGCTTCCCGCGATTACCGCGGTCGGCTGGGTCGGGGGCGCCGGTGACGAGCGGCAGGAAGATGGCGTCGACGATCTCGACCAGGGCCTCGTCGCGCGGCGGCGCGCGGTGCATGATCAGGTCGTGACGCACGAGGTCGGCCGGGAGTGAGGCGATGCGGGGGCTGAGGCGATCGGGGTCGATCTCGCCGCGATCGACGGCGCGATCGAGGACGGTCTGCATCGCGCTCGGCCGTCCGGCGAGCACCCGCTCCCGCAGTTCGGCGAGGGAGAGGCCCGTCTGCTCGAAGTAGTCGGCGAGGAGGAAGCTGAACAGGCCGGCGACCTCGCCGCCCCGCGCGGCGAGATGCCGCAGCAGCGCGAGGACGTCCCCCCGCAGGGTGCCGGTGTCGGGAACCTCGACGGTCGCCAGGCCGGTCCGATGCTGGATCGCGGCGAGGGCGAGCTCGCCGCGGTTCGGCCAACGCCGGTAGAGCACCGCCCGACCGGTCTTGGCCCGGGCGGCGACGCCCTCCATCGTGAAGGCGCCGTAGCCGACCTCGGTCAGCTCGCCCCAGGCGGCGTCCAACAGGGCGGCCTCCAGCTCGGCCCCCCGTCGTCGCGTCGCCGGACCTTTCTTTCTTGCCGACCCAAGAGTCACTTGCGTCTCCTCCGCCATCACGATACCGTGGCGACGCTAAGAGTCATTTCCGTTTCTTATGTGCCGGAGGCGCATGACCGAGTCAAAAGACAGCGAAAAGCTCGATCCGGCGTTCATCAAGCTTGCCGTGGTCCTGTTGGTCGGCGTGACGATGGTCGTGTTCGACTCGACCATCGTCAACGTCGCGATCGACACCCTGGCGCGCGGCCTGCACACCTCGGTGTCGAGCGCCCAGTGGACGATCAGCGGCTACGTGCTGGCGCTCGGGATGGTCGTCCCGGTCGCCGGCTGGGCGAGCGAGCGCTTCGGCGCCAAGCGGGTCTGGATCGGCGCCCTGGCGCTCTTCATGTTCGGCTCGATCCTCTCCAGCCTGGCCTGGGACATCGGCTCGCTGATCGCCTTTCGGGTATTGCAGGGCCTCGGCGGCGGCCTCATGCTGCCGATCCTCCAGAACCTGCTGGTCGAAGCGGCCGGGGGACGCAAGCTCGGTCGGATCATGGCCCTGATCAGCCTTCCCACGCTGTTCGGGCCGATCGTCGGACCGGTCGTCGGCGGCCTGATCGTCAGCCACCTCTCCTGGCGCTGGATCTTCTGGGTCAACGTGCCGTTCTCGATCACCGGTCTGGTCCTGGCCTGGCGCGGCCTGAAGTCGAGCGCGCCGCGCAAGGGGGCCTACCTCGACCTGATCGGCCTGTTCCTGCTCTCACCCGCGCTCGCCCTGATCCTCTTCGCCGCCACCGAGGTCGGCATCGAGGGGGGCTTCGGCCACCCCGTCGTGATCGTGCCGCTCGTCCTCGGCGTCGGCCTGCTCGCCGCCTTCGTGACGCACGCGCTGCGCACCGACCGGCCGCCGCTGGTGGACCTGCGCCTGTTCAAGGTGCGCTCCTTCTCGGCCGCGACCGTGCTGATGTTCATCGCCGGTTTCGGCAGCTTCGGTGCGCTCCTGCTCCTGCCGCTCTACTACCAGCAGATCCGCGGCCAGAGCGCGCTCCAGGCCGGCCTCCTGCTGGCGCCGCAGGGCCTCGGGATCCTGCTCACGAGGACCCAGTCGGGCAAGCTCACCGACCGGATCGGCGGGCGCCCGATCGTGCTCGTCGGCATCGCGCTGACCGCGATCGGTACCGTCGCCTACACGCAGGTCGGCGTCCACACCAGCGAGATCCTCCTCGGCGCGAGCCTCGTCGTACGGGGCGCCGGCCTCGGCGCCATCACGATCCCCGTCATGGCCACCGCCTACCTGGGGCTGCGGCCCGAGCAGGTGCCGCACGCGAGCAGCGTCACCCGGATCGCCCTGCAGGTCGGCGGCGCCTTCGGCACCGCGATCCTGGCGATGATCCTCTCGACCCAGATCAAGGCCCACCACGCCACCGGCCTCCCGGCCCAGGCCGACGCGTTCGGCACCGCCTTCTGGTGGGCGCTCGGCCTCACCGTCGTCGCGATCATCCCCGCCCTCGCGCTGCCCGGCCGCGACCGCGCCGCGCCCGAAACCCCCGCCGGCGAACCCGGGGCGGTCCCCGCATGATCGAGGCGCGGGGACTGACCAAGCACTTCGGCGAGGTCCTGGCGGTCGACGGGCTGAGCTTCTCGGTCCGGCCCGGCGAGGTGACGGGATTCCTGGGGCGCAACGGCGCCGGCAAGACGACGACGCTGCGGATGGCGCTCGGGCTCGAGCGGCCGAGCGCCGGGACGGTCACGGTCGACGGCCGGCCCTACGCCGAGCTCGCCTCACCGCTGCGCCACGTCGGCGCGCTGCTCGACGCGCGGGCCGTGAGCCCGGGGCGCACCGCCGCCCAGCATCTGCTGGCCCTGGCGTCCAGCAACGGGATCGACCGCCGTCGCGTGTCCGCGGTGCTGGAGTCGGTCGGCCTGGCGAGCCTCGGCTCGCGACCGGCGGGCACGCTCTCGCTCGGCATGCTGCAGCGTCTCGGGCTGGCCGCGGCCCTGCTCGGCGATCCGCCGACGCTCGTGCTGGACGAGCCCCTCAACGGACTGGACCCCGAGGGCATCATCTGGTTCCGCGGCCTGATCCGCGCGATGGCCGCGGAAGGCAGGGCGATCCTGATGTCGAGCCACCTGATGTCGGAGATCGCGGTCACCGCCGACCACCTCCTGATCATCGGCGAAGGCCGGCTCCTGGTCGACAGCGGGATCGAGGAGTTCCAGCGTGAGCACGAGCACGAGGAGGTCCGGGTCCGCACTCCCGACCCGGAGGCGCTGCGCCGCGTCGTCACGGCGGCCGGCGGCGCGTCGCGAGACCTGGACGCCACCTCCTTCGCCGTCTCCGGCCTCGACTGCGCCGCGGTCGGGGCACTGGCGATGAAGGCCGGGGTCGAGCTGCACGAGCTGACGGTGATGCGACGCTCGCTGGAGGACGCGTTCATGGAGCTGACCGCTCCCCGCCCCGGTCGCGAGGCGCCCGCCGTGGCCCCCGCCCGGGCCGGCGCCGCGCCGCCGGCCGCCGCCGGCGGACCCGAGGGCCCGACCCCGCTCCCGACCACCGTGGACCAGGTCCGGGCGGCGCCGTTCGTCGACGTCCTCCGCTCGGAGCTGGTCAAGTTCCGCACCAGCCGCTCGCAGGTCGCCTGCGTCGCGGGCTCCCTCGTCGCCGGCATCGGGATCGCCGCCCTGGCCGGCAACGCGATGGGTGAACGATGGGGCGAGATGAGCCGTCACGAACGGCGCTCCTTCGATCCCACCGAAACGAGCCTGAAAAGCTGCGTGCTGGTCCAGATCTCGCTCGGCGCCATGGGCGCGCTGGCGGTCACCTCCGAGTACGGGACCGACACCATCACCCCCAGCCTCGCGGCGGTCCCGGACCGCAACCGGCTCCTGGCGGCCAAGGCGCTCACCACCGCCGGGATCGGCCTCGCGACCGGGCTCGCCACCACCGGCGGCTCGTTCCTGACCGGGCAGGCGATGCTCGCCCGGCGCGGGGTGCGCCACGACACGCTCGCCGACCCCGCCTCCGTCCGCGCCGTGGTCGGCGGCGGCATCTACCTCACCGGTGCCACGCTGCTGGGCCTCGGGGTCGGCACCCTGACCCGAAGCTCCGCCGGGGCCGTCACGACCCTCTTCGGCGTCGACGTGATCGTCCTGGCGGTCAAGGACGCGCTTCCCCGGCCGCTGCCCGACCTGGTGAAGAAGTACTGGCCGACCGAAGCCGGTTCCCGCGTCCTCACCACGCGGCCGGATCCCGACCTGCTCGACCCCTGGACCGGCCTCGGGGTCATGCTGGGGTCCACCGCCGCGGTGGTGGCCGGCGCGTTCGGGGCGTTCCGGAGGCGGGACGTATGAGCGGGTCGACGGAGCCCTCCCGCCCCAGGTAGGCCTGACCCTGAGGATTTACCTCGCGTCCTCGATCTTGATCGAGCCGAAGCTCAGCGAGACGGTCTCGGTCACCGTGCCGGTGCCGCCCTTGCCCTTCTCCGTGCCGTAGGAGTCGACCCTCGCGTTGGTGAGGATGATCGTCTGCGGGCCGCCGCCGGCGCCGCTCCTGCGCACATGAAGCACGGCTTTCGGGATGTGCTTGCCGTTGGCGCAGGACTGTTGCAGGATCGGCGAGGCCTTGTCCAGCGGCTTGACGATCTGGATGCCGCGCGCCGCCTTGGATCCGCCGACGAGCTGCCAGGCGAGGATGCCCGACGAGGTCGCCCCGCCGCCGTTGCCGAGGGTCATCGTCGCGACCGAAGGTCCGCCGGACACCGCCTGCAGCGGTGGGATCGGGCTCGCCGGCGCCGTGAGCGTCCTTCCGTCGCCCAGCGTGAACGTCTGTCCGCCGATCGACACCGTCGACCCGGCGGGTCCGCTCGCCCCCTGAGGTCCGGTCGCGCCCTCGGCCCCGGGAGATCCGGCGACGCCTTCGGGGCCGGGTGGTCCGCTCACGTTCCAGCTGAGCGCGTGCTCGGGCTGGGCGGGGGCACCGGGCGCGTTGCAGGTCTGGCCGGCCGACGGATCGATGATCCGGAGGTTCGGGCCGCCGCAGCCGCGCCGGCCACGGCTCCGACGACCAGCAGGAGCACGGCCCTTCCGGTCCGACCGGTAAGTGCCCGGAGCCTCATACGGCGGACCAGCCTACCGAGCGGCGGCTGAACGATCAACGGATGTCCGACGGGATACCGGGTCGCCGCGGCGTCGCTCCGGGGTCACTTCTCCGCGACCAGGGCGATCTTGCGCACGCGCCCGGCCCGCATCCATTCGCTCCAAAGCCGGTGGGCGCGCAGCAAATCCTCCAGTGCCTCGTCGCCGATCTCCGCGGCGATGGCGGGGGCGTCGGCGGTGAACGCCTCGGTCAGCGATTCGGCCATCGCGGCGTGCGACTCGGTGCCGTCTTCCTGCCGGCGGACGACGAGCCCGACCCGGTCCAAGGCGGCGAGCATCTCGTCGGTCGGGATGAGCCAGACGGTGTCGGCGTCGGGCATCTGCTCGCGCTCGGCCTCGGTCAGGGGGTCGCCCGCTTCGAAGGTGCAGGCGAACCGGCCGCCGGGGGTGAGCGCGGCGGAGATCTCCCGCAGCAGCCGCTCCTTGTCGGCGAACGCCAGCAACGTCTCGAGCAGGAGGACCACGTCGAACGGGCCCGACGGCACCGGCGGGATCCGCGCCACCTCGAAGCGACACGGAAGGTCGCCGGCGCGCCGACGGGCGATCGCGATGGCGTCGGCGCTGTAGTCGACCCCGAGGTAATCGCAGCCCAGCTCGCCCGCGATGAAGCGCCCCGGCCCGCCGATTCCACAGCAGAGGTCCAGCACCGAGACGCCCGGCCCGATGCCCGCGTGCCGGGCCAGCGCGCGGACTTCGGTCGCATTCATGAAGCTCTCCTGTTCGATGAACTCGCCGGGCGGATACGCCCCGACCCGGGCACGTCGGAGGGCACGCACGAAGGGAGCCCGCTCGTCCTGCTTCACGCCGTCGATGCTAGATGGGTGATTCCGGGGGCGGCGGCGGCGGAAGCCGGCGCCCGGGACGGGGGCCGGCCCCGGGCTTGGCGGCCGTCCGAGTTGCGCCCGGCCTTCTCGGTGGCGACCCTGGCAGGTTGTGGCCGCCACCGAGAAGGCCGGGTCCGTGGGGAGAGGTGCGAGGGTTCGTGACGTGGGGCGGGTGGACGTGCGCGTGTCGTGGGGAAGGAGCGCATGATCGGCCACGAAGGCGCAGGTCCCGTGACGAAGACCCATGGAACGTCACGGTCCGTCCCACTTCCCCATACCTCGCTCGGGTGCGTTCGTCGCTTGT
>DASZUH010000204.1:0-12711 GCA_035547715.1 Solirubrobacterales bacterium | reverse complement strand
TGGTCGCCCTGTGGGCGACCAAAGGCGACAGGTTCGTCCCGACCGCCGGCGGAGGTGACCGAAGCCATGAGGATCCGTGACGAACGGGGCGGAAGGGTGACGGGAGCCCGGAGTTCCTCCCGTACCCGTGACCTTCCCCGGGAACCAGGCCCGTCGGTGGCTCGTGACCCGCCCTCCGGCTGTCGCTTGTTGCGCCATGCGGAACAAGCGACAGCCGGAGGAGGGGCCGCCGGCCGGCGGCGGGCGTGGTTCCCGGAGGATGGTCACGGGGACGGGAGGAACTACACGCTCCCGGCACGGTCCCGCCCGGTTCGTCACGGATCCTCATGGGTCCGGTCACCTCCGCCGGGGTCCGGGACGAACCTGTCGCCTTTAGTAGCTCACAGGGCGACCAAAGGCGACAGGTTGATGGCCGGGGCGCGGGGAGACGGGAGGAACCGTGACGTTCCATGGGTCTTCGTCACGGGACCCGCGCCTTCGTGGCCGATCATGCGCTCCTTCCCCACGGGATGCCCACGTCCCCCGGCACACGTCACGAACCCTCGCACCTCTCCCCATGGACCCGGCCGTCCCGGCCACGGCCACAACCTGCCAGGGCCGTGGACGGGACGGCCGCGTCCCTTCCCCCGCCCCCGGCTGTTCCTTATCCCCGGCGTCCCGGCATAAGGAACAGCCGGGCGCCGGGGCGACAGCTTGCGCCACCGCCGTCCCCGGAACCAACCCCTACGCGAACAGGAGGATCGCCAGGTTGACCAGGACGGCCAACGGCGTGCCGACCAGCGCCAGGTCGCGGAAGAGCTTGGCCCAGCCGCCGTGATAGCGGACGCTCTCCATCAGCAGCGTGCCGACGACGTTCGACATGTTGACCAGGGCGATCGCGATCGCGATGCCGATCGCGACGGCGCTCCAGCCGGTCACGGCGCCGCCGGCGGCGGCCGCCGCGGCGAGGATGATCGCGACGATCGTGCCGACGATGCCGAAGGCGAGCACGGCCATGTCGGTGCGGGTCAGGCCCGGAAGGTAGGTCGCGTCACCGTCACGATGGGCGTCGAGATGCCCGGCGGCGGCCTCCCTGGTCCTGACGACGTGCGGGGTCGCCCCGCCGTCGAGGACGACCATCTTCAGCGGCGGCGCGAGTTCCTCCTCGGCGTGGTTCCAGAGACCGCCCTCGTACCACTCCCGGCAGTCGTCGTCGTGGCAGAAGATCAGGACCTCGTCCGCGGGCTTCTCGAGCAGCGCGTCCTGCGCCGCCCGCACCGGGTCGGCGTCGCCGATCTCGCCGCTGACCCTGAGCCCCGCCGCGCGCACCGCGGCGAGCGCCTTCTCGAGCCGCTCCCCGGCTTCCACCCGCGGCTCGTCGACCTCACCGAAAGCCCCGTCGATCGAGTTCGTCGCCACCGCCGGCGCGATCAGCCGCACTTCCGCCGCGCCCCCGTCCACCTCGCGGGCGAGGGCTTCCACCGACTCCGCACAGCCGAAAGCCGGAGTTACGACCGCTATCAGGCTGCGCACAGCCATCTCGCGGTCATCATCTCGCGGTTTCCGAAAAGGTCAAGGCCCTTTTCGGTACCAGGGGTGGCTGAAGGGACTCGAACCCTCGACCGCCTGGACCACAACCAGGAGCTCTACCAACTGAGCTACAGCCACCGCGCGGCACCCAAAATAGCGGGCGCCGCGCGGGGACCGCTCAGACGTGGCCGGCAATCGGGTGGGGCCGGTAGGGCTCCTCGAGCGCGGCGATGTCCTCGTCCGACAGCTCGAGGTCGACGGCGGCGACGGCGTCGGTGAGGTGCCGGGCTTTGGTGACGCCGACGATCGGGGCCGTGACCGCCGGATTGGCGAGGACCCAGGCGAGCGCCACCTGGGCGGGCGGCGCGCCGAGGCGCTCGGCCACCTCGAGCGTGCGGGTGACGATCTGAGCGTCCTCGTCGCGGTAGAGGGTGGCGCCGAATTCGTCCTTCTCGGTGCGCGCCGTCTCCGCGTCCCAGGGCCGGGTGAGGCGGCCGCGCGCGAGCGGGCTCCAGGGGATCACGGCGATGTCCTCGGACGAGCAGAAGGGGAGCATCTCGCGCTCCTCCTCGCGGTAGAGCAGGTTGTAGTGGTCCTGCATCGAGACGAACCTGGCCCAGCCGCGCGCCTCGCTCGTCGCCAGCGCCCTGGCGAACTGCCAGGCGAACATCGAGGAGGCGCCGATGTAGCGGGCCTTGCCGGCGCGGACGACGTCGTTCAGCGCCTCGAGCGTCTCCTCGATCGGCGTCTCGTAGTCCCACCTGTGGATCTGGTAGAGGTCGACGTAGTCGGTGCCGAGGCGCCGCAGGGACTTGTCAATCTCGCTGAGGATCGCCTTGCGCGAGAGCCCTGCCCCGTTCGGCCCCTCGTGCATCCGCCCGTGGACCTTGGTCGCGAGGACGATCTCGTCGCGGTTCGCCATGTCGGCGAGCGCCCGCCCGGTGATCTCCTCGCTCGACCCCGCCGAGTAGACGTTCGCGGTGTCGAAGAAGTTGATCCCGGCCTCGAGCGCCTGTCTGATCAGCTCGCGGCTCTCGGCCTCGGGCAGGGACCAGCCGGCTTTGCCGCGGTCGGGCTCGCCGAAGGACATGCAGCCGAGGCAGACCACCGACACGTCCATCCCGGTCGGCCCGAACTTCGTGTAGCGCATCTAGAACCTTTCTACGAGGGGTGCGACCTGGCGGCCGATCAGCTCGATCGCGCCGATGTCGCGGTGCAGAAGATGCTGGGCCATCACCCGCGCGCAGCCCGCCTCGTGCAGGGCGTGCAGCTGCCGGGCGGCCTCCTCGACCGTGCCGGTGATCCAGGCCTCGTCGGCCGCGGCGAGGAACGCCTCGCCGTCGTCGCCCTTCCCCTGCCAGGCGGAGAGCCGCGCGGCACGGTCGACGACCTCCTCCCGGGTCTCCCCCACGATCCAGCCGGTCATCAGCGAGAGCGGCAGCGTCGCCGGGTCGCGGTCGGCGGCCGCGCAGGCCGCGTCGAGCCTGCCGCGCAGCTCGGCGATCCGCTCGGGACCGGCGAAGACCGTGTTGTACTCGGAGGCCCAGCGGGTCGCGATCCGCAGGCTGCGCGGCCCGCCCGAGCCGCCGATGATCATCGGCATCGGCCCCTGCACCGGCTTCGGCCGCGCGTCCAGCTGCTCGATCCGGAAGTGCTCGCCGCTGAAGCTGAAGGCGCCGTCGGCCCAGGAGCGCGTGGCGATCTCGAGCTGCTCTTCGAAGGCGTCCATGCGCGGCCCCAGCTCCGGCAGGTCGAAGCCGTAGGCCTCGTGCTCGCGCTCCCACCAGCCGGCGCCGAGGCCGGGGGACACTCGCCCGCCGCTGATCTGGTCGACGGTCGTCGCCAGCTTGGCGAAGACCGAGGGATGGCGGAAGGTCGCCGGCGAGACCATCGTCCCCAGCCGCAGCTTCTCGGTGACCGCGGCGAGGCCCGCCAGCGTCGCCCAGGCATCGAGCGAGCCGCGCTCCGCCCGGTCCTCGACCGAGTAGTAGTGGTCGGAGCGGAAGAGCGTGCCGATGCCGCTGCGCTCGCAGGCCCCGGCGATCGCCACCCAGTCGTCCCAGGTGACGTCCTCCTGGCCCTCGATCATCAGCGTGACCTCCACGCGGGCCAACCTACCCAACCGCCGGCGCGGGCATGCGCCGGAGTTGTTACGCCGCGACCGGCAGGCGATCCAGCTTGGAGACCGTGTCGGTGCAGGCCCTCGCCACCTCGCGCCCCTTCACCTGGAAGTGGTCGTGGAAGAAGCGCCGGTGCTCGGCGTGCTCGTGGAAGTGATGGGGCGTGAGCACGGCGGAGAAGACCGGGACGCCGGTGTCGAGCTGGACCCGCATCAGACCGTCGATGACCGCCTCGGCGACGAACTCGTGGCGGTAGATGCCGCCGTCGACGACCAGGCCCGCGGCGACCACGGCGCGGTAGCGGCCGCTCTCGGCGAGGCGCTTGGCGTGGAGCGGGATCTCGAAGGCACCGGTCACCTCGAAGAGGTCGACCTCGTCGGCCGGCACGCCGCGCTCCTCCACCTCGGCGAGGAAGGCGTCACGGGCCTCGTCGACTATCTCGCGGTGCCAACACGACTGCACGAAGGCGATCCGTCCCCGGTCCTCGATCCCGCTGCTCTCCATCTCCCGCTCCTCTCGGCTCGTCTGCGTGAGGTGAGGGTACCGCGCCTAGTCGCCGGCGCTGAACTCGGCGATCGCGATCCCGAGCATGATCATCCCGAGCGCGAAGACGGTGAAGATCTGCAGCGCGATCGGCACCTCCCAGCCGAACCAGGTGATCGGCGGGTTGAGGACGTGGCTCGCCTCGGCGCTCAGGTTCAGGTTGTCGAAGACGAGCGTCCGCATCGGCGAGACCGCGTAGGTGATCGGGTCGAGCCGGTTGAGGACGCTCAGCCAGCCGGGCAGGTCCCCGGACGGGAAGAGCGCGCCGCTGATGAAGAACATCGGCGTGACGATCATCTGCATCACGCCCATGAACGACTGGATCTGGGTGATCCGCGCCGCGATCATCACCCCGAACGCGGTGATGCTGAAGGCGAGCAGCAGCTGCAGGGCGAAGACGCCGAGGACGAGGCCGACGCTGTAGGGGACGTGGACCGCCCAGGCGAGCGCGAGCAGGATCAGGCCCTGCAGCGAGGCGACGGTGGCGCCGCCGAAGACCTTGCCGATGACGATCGAGGAGCGGCGGACCGGCGCCACCATCATCTCCCGCAGGAAGCCGAACTCGCGGTCCCAGACGATCGAGGCGGCGGAGAACATGCCGGTGAACATCACCGAGATGCAGAGCACGCCCGGGTAGATGAAGGTCTTCAGGTCGACCCCGTGGGTGCTGGCGGCGGAGAGCTGCTGGAGGCCGGAGCCGAGGACGAAGAGGAAGAGCAACGGCTGGACCAGCGAGGTGACGATCCGCATCCGGTCTTTCTGGAAGCGGATCATCTCCCGTTTCCAGACGATCCGGATCGCGCGCAGCTCCGAGCGCCAGGTGCGTTTGGGGACGTGGACCTCGACGGTCGGCGGCGTCGCGGGCGCGCCGGCGGTGGCCGGAGCGGCATCGGTCGCGCTCATCGCGGTCGGGCGCGGGCGCCCACTCATCGCCGTCCCCCACCATGCATGGCCTGCATCACGGCCCGGTTGCGGTTTTTCGCCCCCGACTCCTCGGCGTCGCGGATCGTCGACCCGGTGTAGGACATGAAGACGTCGTCGAGGGTCGGCCGCGAGAGGTTCACGGTCTTGATCGGCACGTCCATCTCGGCGAAGAGCCGCGGCACGAACTCCTCGCCGTCGGCGACGGCGAAGCTGATCGCGCCCTCCGAGATGGTCGCCTCGAGCCCGAAGCGCTGCGCCAGCTCGGCCATCGCGCGCTCGTCGTCGGCGGTCTCGATCCGGATCCGGTCCGCCCCGACCCCCTCTTTCAGCGCCGTCGGGGTGTCGAGGGCGACGATCTCGCCGCCGTCCATGATCGCGATGCGGCCGCAGAACTCGGCCTCGTCCATGTAGTGGGTGGTCATGAAGATCGTGATCTCCTCGCTCTGCTGGAGCTGGCGGATATAGCCCCAGATCGAGGCGCGGGTCTGCGGGTCGAGGCCGATCGTCGGCTCGTCGAGGAAAAGGACGCGGGGCGAGTGCATCAGGCCGCGGGCGATCTCGAGGCGGCGGCGCATGCCGCCGGAGAAGGTCATCACCTGCGAGCCGCGCCGCTCCCAGAGCCCGACCATCTTCAGCACCTGCTCCATCCGCGGCTTGACCGCCGACTTCTCGACCCCGTAGAGCTCGGCGTGGAGGCGCAGGTTCTGCTCGGCGGTGAGGTAGCCGTCGAGGGTCTGGTCCTGGAAGACGAGGCCGATGTGGCGACGGACGTCGTCGCGGGCGGTGACGACGTCGTAGCCGGCGACTTCGGCGCTGCCCCCGCTCGGCCTGGTCAGCGTGCAGAGCATGTTGATCGTCGTCGTCTTGCCGGCGCCGTTGGGGCCGAGGAAGCCGAAGACCTCGCCGGTCTCGACCTCGAAGTTCACGCCTTTGACGGCTTCGAAGTCACCGAAGCGTTTGCGGAGGTCTTTGACGGAGATGGCTGCCATGGGGGAGAGAAGTCGCCGGCCGGGGCCTTATCCCCCGGGGGGACCCCTGGCCTGTACGACGTACGGACCGTGGACTGTACAGTGTACGGACGATGGGCGTCACGCCGACCGAGCAACCCAGCGCGCAGCGGGCCGACAAACGCGCCGAGATCGTCGCGGCGGCGGTGCGGATCGCCGACGCCGAGGGTGTCGACGCGGTCTCGATGCGGCGGCTCGCCGACGAGCTCGGGGTGGCGACGATGACCCCGTACACCCACGTCGCCTCCAAGGACGAGCTGCTCGACCTGATGCGCGACGCGGTCGCCGCCGAGATGCTCCTCCCCGAGCCGCTGCCGGAAGACTGGCGCACCGCCCTCCGCGCGATCGCCGAGCGCACCCGCGCCGCCTACGAAGCCCACCCCTGGAGCCTCGACGCCACCCCCCGCCGCCCCCGCGCCCGGATCAACCGCCTGCGCCACGTCGAGCAGTCGATCGGCATCGTCCTCCGCCTCGGCCTCGACCCGGAGACGAGCCGCGCCGTCCTCCTCTCGATCGACGACTACGTGATCGGCTACTGCACCCGGGCGCGGGGGCGGCAGCGAATGCTCGCCTCGCTCGGAGCGGAGGGCAAAGACGCGCTGCGCCACCTGCGCGACCCCGACCCCGAGGTCGCCGCCGCACTCGACGCGGGCGAGCTGCCGATCATCAAGAAGATCGCCGGGCGCCGGGACCGCCACCATCCCTTCGGCGTCCCGCCCGACTCCGGCTTCGAGCCCGGCCTCGACTGGCTGCTGGACGGAATCGAAGCCTCGGTCGCGCGAGCGGGGCGGTAGGTCGTCGGCGGCCGGGAAAGCTGGCGCCTGGCGGCGGGGGTTCGGGGGCGGGGCGGCCGGCCGAGTTGCGTCCCGGGCGTCTCGTGGCGCCCTGGCAGGTGGCCCGCTTGCCACGAGACGCCCGGGACGTGCGGGGTTCCGTGGGGAGGTGGGCACAGGGACGGGGGGAACTCCACGCTCCCGTCACTCTTCCGCCCGGTTCGTCACGGTCCCTCATGGCTTCCGTCACCTGGACCGGGTCCCGAGGCCTCCGTTCGCTGCTTGTACCGCATAGGGGTACAAGCAGCGAACGGAGGACCCGAACGTATGGGAAAGACGGGACGGACCGTGACGTTCCATTCGTCTTCGTGCCAACAACCGCACTTCCTGGCCTTCTCGGGCCGGCGATCGGGGTCCGACGCCCTCCGGTCGTCGCTTGTTCGCCCAGGCCGGACCAGCGACGACCGGAGGCGGCGCCGCCGGAGCCCGCCCGTCCCTCGGACCTCTCCCCGCACACCCGGCCGTCCCGGCCACGGCCACAACCTGCCAGGGCCGTGGACGGGACGGCCGCGTCCCTTTCCGCTCCGGGCGCCAGCGTCAAACGGCCCAGGCCGAGCCCCAAGCCCACCCCTCCCCGACTCGACCATCCGCCCGATTTCATCCACCTCCCGCCGGCACGCAGGTACGGTTGGAGCATGGCTCGCAAGAAGCGCTGCGCCAGGCGCCCCGTCAAGGGGGCGGGTGACGCCGTCGTCGCCATGGCTCGCGGCGCGGTCGCGACGATCGTCGAGGCGCGCGGCGCGGTCGCCACCGCCGCCGAGATGCGCGGCGCCGAAGCCGTCGGGGCGCTCGCGGTCGGCGCCAGCGCGGTCGGCGCGGTGGCGGTCGGCGGGTTCGCGATCGGCCGCCTCACCGTCCGCCGCCTGAAGGTCGAAGAAGCCTTCCTCGGCCGCGTCGAGATCGAGGAGCTCATCGTCGACGACCTCGAGATCGGCAAACTGACGGTCCGCGAGCGCCCGCGCGGCATCGACGAGCCGTGAGCGCCCCGAGTTCGCGGTCGGTTCCGGATGGCGGAACGAGGTGCGAGCTCGCCGGCCGGGCCGCGCTCGGCCTCGCCGCCCTACTCCTCGCCGCACTCGCCGCCGCGATCCCGCTCCTTGCCTCCGCCCCTGCCCGCGCCGCCGGCCCCTACCCGGACCTCGGCTCCTGCCCGGTCTTCCCGGCGCCGCCCGCGTCGCTCTCCCCGCACGCTCCGTCGCTCGCCACCGAGGCGGCCTGGAACCAGGACATCGCCAAGGCGCCGCGGGCGGCGAACTCGGCCCAGGTCATCGCCTACATCGACGCCCACGGCGGCACCGCGATCCACCCGGACTTCGGCTCCCCGCGCGCCTACGGCTTCCCCTACGTGGTGGTCGGCGCGGGCGCCGAGGAGTTGCCGATCCACTACACCGCCTACGGCGCGGAAAGCTCGCCCGGACCGTTCCCGATCCCGGCCGGCGCGCCGGTCGAGGGCGGCGCCCACGCCGAAGGCGACCGCCATGTGCTCGTCGTCGACCGCGCCACCTGCAAGCTCTTCGAGCTCTACGACGCCCACCACGCGGCCACGCCGAAGCCGCACTGGGACGCCGGCTCGGGCGTCGAATGGGATCTCCGCTCGGCGGCGCTCCGCCCCGACGGCTGGACCTCCGCCGACGCCGCCGGGCTGCCGATCTTCCCCGGCCTCGTCCGCTACGAAGAAGCGGCGGCGGGCCACGTCGACCATGCGATCCGGGTGACGATGGAGAGCACCCGCAACGCCTGGATCCACCCCGCCTCCCACTGCGCCGGCGACACCGTCTCGGGCGCGGCGCCGCCGATGGGCCTGCGGCTGCGACTGAAGGCCGGCTACCCGCTCGGCGGCATGGGCCCGGCGGCGCGGACGATCGCCGTGGCGATGAAGGAATACGGCCTGATCGTCGCCGGCAACGGATCGAACTGGTACATCTCCGGCACCAGCGACCGCCGCTGGGACGACGGTGAACTCGACGCGCTGAAGGCGATCCCCGGGCGCGACTTCGAAGTCGTCAGGTCTGCTGCCCGCGTCCACGCCTGCTGACGACCCGGCTGGCGCCGGTGACGAGGCGCCAGATCTTCCCCAGCGTGGCGAGGATGATGAAGGCGACGCCCAGCCCGATCGCCCCCAGGACGATCAGGAAGATGAAGAAGGCGACGATCGCGATCGGGATCAGCAGGACTTTCAACGGAAGGGAACCTAACGCGCGGTTCACATCTGCGACGGCGACGGGGGCTAAGGTTTCCGGGTCTGGGTCAGACGATGCGGCACCAGCGCAGAACCGAGAGCAACGGCGGTATGAAGCGTGCCCGGCGCAGAGCCGGAGCGATCGCCTGTGTCCTCGCGGCCGCCTGTGCGCTCATCGTCGCGCTCCTGGGACCGGCCGGCGCCGCGGCCGCTCCGCCCGCCGGCGCCCCGAGTTCCTCCCCGGACCTCTCCACCCTCGGCGAAACCATGATCCAGGCGCTCGGCGGTACCGGTGCCGAACGGGCCCTCCACGCGATCGGCCACGCCCTCGTCCTCTCCGAGGCCCAGGAACGGATCGCCGCGACCGAGCGCAGGCTCGCCGCCAAGGAAGCGGCGGCCGAAGAAGAAGCCGCCGCGGCCCCGGTCGTCGAAGAAGTCAAGAACCCCGCCGAAATGCCGCCCGCCTCGGCCGGCACCAACGGCACCAAGGTGCCCCACCACGGCGGCCAGGCGCTCTTCGCCCACACCCGCGTCGACGACCCCGGCGCGACCGCGATCCTCCTCTCCGGCATCGCCCTCGCCCCGCCCGACGCGCCGGAAGCGGTGCAGAAAGTGATCAACCAGGCGAACACGATCGTCGGCCGCCCCTACGTCTGGGGCGGCGGCCACGCCGGCTTCTACTCCTACGGCTACGACTGCTCGGGCTCGGTCAGCTTCGCCCTCTTCGGCGGCGGCCTGATCCCCGAACCGCTCACCTCGGGCGCGCTCGAGGGCTGGGGCGAACCCGGCCCCGGCAAGTGGATCACGGTCTACGCCAACGCCGACCACACCTTCATGGAGATCGCCGGCCTGCGCTGGGACACCGTCGGCGACGCCCGCGGCACCGGCCCTCGCTGGCACCTCGAGCCGACGAGCACCGCAGGCTTCGTCGCCCGCCACCCGCCGGGCCTCTAGCCGTCACCTACAGTCGATTCGCCGGGATCGACAAGGGGCCTACCCCTCGCCGTCTGCGGGCCGGAACAGCCCGTGCTCTTCTTCAAACATCCGAGGCATCTTCGAAATCCCGGCCCACACCGGGGAGCCCGGCTCCTGCGGGCGGCTTGCCGATCCCCCGTGAATAGTCCCGATCGGCCCGCTCGATCACAAAACCTCGGAGGCCAGGATAGGGACGATCCGGAGCGTCGGGTGGATAGAGAGGACAAAGGGTCCCGAATGCAAGGCCTTCATCAAATCCAAGACCGATCGTGGCATAACCCTCCTCCAGACGGTACACAGGCCACAACTGCTCGCGTACCCGCTCGCCGACCAGGTTCACGGCGCGAGTCAGCTCGATGGCAAGATCGGCCGCGAGGTCTTGGTAGTACTCCGACCGCCGCTCAAGGAATCGTCGCATCTCATCACCTGCCCGCATTCCTTCGAGTTCCTTGTGGACCCTGTCGATCAATACATCGCCGCCGCGCTCGGTACTGAACCTCGTCACGACGGCGTCAAGATCTTCCGCAACCATGCGGAAATTCAAGAGGGCATCCTCCAACCGCGGCAAGGTTCGCGGCCACACACGTCTCAGAAGCCAATCATTGAGGGTTCGCAGATCCTCCAAGACGTTCTTCCGCATAGCCCCACTGACGGTCACTCTTGAAACCTGCCCATCCCATTGGTCAACATGAGCGCGGCGTGCCCACTCATCAACAATTGCCGCGTAGCGAACCTCGATCACGTTCTCGTTTCGCTGCCCAGGTGACAGGCGCCGGTCGATCTCCTGTTCGTGGGCCTGCTTCATCTCGACGAGGCGACCAACCGGATGGCCGGCAACGTCACGATCGATGACCTTATGGTGGACGCCGCAGAGCAAGATCAGATTCTGATAGCCGTGCCGATCATCAACTAGCGACCGCCATCGGCTCCGTTCATCTTCCGCAAGCGACTCCGGAGCCCGCGGGCCGCTCTCGCCCTGAGCGACGATGTGGCACTCCTCGCCGGCGACCACCTCTTCCACATCGGCCTCAACCGGTACGAGCAGCCGCTGCCCGCATCCGGCGTACGAGCAGTAACCGCCCGCATTTGACCAAAGCCTCTTCCGAGTCGTAAGAGCAATATCCGCCACGATCTACGTCCCCCGTCGCCGCCTGGACCGCAATCCAGGCGACTCTACGTCGGCAGCGCGCCACATCGGTCGAAACATCTACGCCCCCGGCTGGATTCGAACCAGCGACCGTCGGATTAGAAGTTCAGCCGGAAGGTGTCCAGGGAGCCGAATCCAGCATAAGGAGTTCGATCCTTTCCGCGGAGTTCGGCTGAGTTCGGTGGAGTTGGGGACCAATTTCCGGACCAAGTCTTCTTGGCGGCCGAAGGACGGGACTCTGGGGTCGGTGACTTGTCCTCCTGATCAGCGGTCGTCGCTCAATCCCTCCGTCGCCGGGTGGACACGATCTCCATCGCCGATGCCAGCCCATTGGGGTTGCGAGAGGATCCTAACGGCCCCTGCCAGCAGACCCGCTTTCCTCTCCAGGCCGGCGTCAGAGCGCTGCGCGTCCAATAGCGGGGGACGGGTAGAGGTGCATTTCAGCGACACCCCCGATACGCCCCTTTTTCGACCTCGATCCGATCGTCGCGCGGATTCATGGTCCGAGCAGGCGTCGGTAACTACGACCCCGTCCAACAGACCCACACGATCATTCCTATCTGCCCCTGCGGGGCCGAGCCACAGCGTTCACCCGAACTACCGTCAGCCACACTCCGCCGGGGCGGTTCCCCCTAGTTTTACCTTTCGACCCCCTTGCATCCCTGCGACCACCGACACATTCTCCCCGGTGGTCAGACAGGGTTCGACCAGATAGGCGAATATGGAAACATCCCTGCCCAGCCCAAACTTTCTGGCGAGAGTTCCGCTCATTACCGCCACAATCGGGCGTAGCCCTGGTGAGAGGCCCTGATCGGCGACCGACAAAGAAAGGTTTTTCACCCTTCCTTCGACCGCTCCGGACACGACGGTGACCTTCGAGACGCCGTTCCGGCCCGGATTGAGTCCACTGGGGCCTATCCGGCACTGCGCGTGACAGATCGGAACCTTCGCGGAGAGATGGACGCAAGCGCCTCCGCTAGTGGCACCTTTCGATGGTTGTTCCAGGCCGTAACAGAGTTCCCTGGACCCATGATGGGCGCGGAGGTGCGCGACGAGGCGAAACCAGCTGCCAAGCCTTCTCCCGCACCCTATGACGGTCGGATTGACGAGGACACGGTAACTTGGAGGGTATAGGCCGGGAGGCACCATGATCGGCGGATCCTCCGATTCTCGGCACCCGGCGTGATCAGACCTGGCCATCGCCGATACGTCGATCTGCTTCGACGGTTCAGGTCCCTGCGCGGCCCTCTCCATGGCATATGCGACACCTATCGACACCAGCACCATGAGCACCGAGAGCAGCGCGATCTTTCCTGGTCGTCTCATCGGTCGACGGGTCGGGGGGTCACTGTGTGATTCGTGGCTTGCTGATTCATCTATTAGTAATAATTTTCGACCACGATTTCATGCTTGTAGCATTTTCGTTCACTCTGAGCATCGCCGACCGTGACGCGGTCTACGACCAGATCCTCGA
>DASZUH010000203.1:0-2918 GCA_035547715.1 Solirubrobacterales bacterium | reverse complement strand
CGTGGCGGCCACAACCTGCCAGGGCCGCCACGAGACGCCCGGGACGCAACTCGGACGGCCGCCGCGGCCACGAACCGCCGCCGGACTCCCGCGACCCACCTCAGACGGCCACCGCCCCCTCGCCCCGCCCTACGGAGCGTTTTCGCGGGTCTCCTCTGATGGGGCGAGGACGGCGAACATCGCCCCCTGCGGGTCGGCCAGCATCGCCAGGCGGCCGACGCGGATGTCGATCGGGCCGTTCAGGAGTTGGCCGCCTGCGGCTTTCGTCTTCTCCGCCGCCGCATCGGCGTCGGGCACGGTGAAGTAGACGAGCCAGTGCGGCGGCGCCTCGTCGGGGGCCATGCCGGTCATGTCGATCATGCCGCCGCGGACGTGCTCGCCGTCTTTCCAGACGTAGTAGGTGCCCATCCCCGGCATCTCCTCCTCGTCGACCGTCCAGCCGAAGACCTTGCCGTAGAACTCGCGCGCGGCGGGCACGTCGCGGGTGCCGAGTTCGTTCCAGCCGCAGGTGCCGTCCTCGTTGACCAGCTCGGCGCCGACGAAGGTGCCGGGCTCCCAGATCCCGCAGGCGGCGCCGGTCGGGTCGGTGAAGATCGCCATCTTGCCCATCCCCATCACGTCGATCGTGTCGACGACCACGGTGCCGCCGGCGTCGCGCACCTTGGCCAGGGTCGCGTCGGCGTCGGCGACCGAGACGTAGGTGTTCCACTCGCAGGGCTGCCCGTCCTGCATCACCGGGCTTGCCCCGGCGACGTCGCGGCCGTTCAGCCTGGCGCGGCGGTAGCCGCCCAGCTGCGCCGAGTTGGGCTGCTCGGGGATCTCCCAGCCGAACAGGTCCCGGTAGAAGGTCTCGGCGGCGTCGACGTCAGGGGTACCGCTCAGTTCGACCCAGCACGGGGTGCCGGGTTCGTAGCTGGTCCGCTCACTCATCTCTCGCTCCTCTCGAAGGATCCACTGACCATGAGACCACGCCGACCCCGGAAAGTCATCGCCAAGTCGTGAAATGGCGGCATGACGGGGATAAGGGTCCCCTAAGGCGAGGGCGGGCGGGGCCGACCTGTAAAATCCGACCCCGTTAGTAGGTTTATATCCCCACTCGTCTCGACCGGGGCCTGAAGCCGCCCCGGGAAGGAAGCACACCACCCTTGACCGACACCGCAGGAACGACGATCCCAGTGTGCCCCATGGCCGAGCTGCCGCCCGGCGCGAGGCGCCTCGTCTCGCACGACGGGATGAAGATCGGCGTCTTCAACTGCGACGGCACGATCTACGCGATCGAGGACCGCTGCTCGCACGACGACGGGCCGCTCGCCGAGGGCGAGTTCGACCCCGCCGCCTGCACCGTCGAGTGCCCCCGTCACGGCTCCCTCTTCGACCTGACCACCGGCAGGCCGAGGACGCTTCCCGCTTTCAAGCCGGTGCAGACGTTCGCGACCGCCGTCGTGGACGACACCGTCACCCTGGAGGTCGCATAAGAATATGGCTACGTCGCCCGAGGTAATCGCCGAGAAAGAGTCGCTCGCCGGGATCAACGCCGACTACAAGGAGAAGTTCGGCTTCAACGACCCGGAGACCGGCTACGCCTACAAAGCACCGAAGGGGCTCACGCGTGAGGTGGTCGAAACCATCTCCGAGTTCAAGAACGAGCCACAGTGGATGCGCGACTTCCGCCTGAAGGCGCTCGAACATTTCGAACGGCGCCCGACCCCGACCTGGGGCGGCGACCTCGAGCAGATCGACTTCGACGACATCCACTACTTCGTCCGCGCCTCGGAGAAGAACTCGCGCGACTGGTCGGAGGTGCCGGAGGACATCAAATACACCTTCGACCGGCTCGGGATCCCGGAGGCGGAGCGCAAATTCCTCGCCGGCGTCGGCGCCCAGTACGAGTCCGAGGTCGTCTACCACCAGGTGAACGAGAAGCTCGAGGAACAGGGCGTGATCTTCACCGACATGGACACCGCGCTGCGTGAGCACGAGGACCTCGTGCGCCAGTACTGGGCGACGGTGATCCCGCCCAACGACAACAAACTGGCGGCGCTGAACTCGGCGGTCTGGTCTGGCGGCTCGTTCGTCTACGTCCCGGCCGGGGTCAAGGTGGAGATGCCGCTGCAGGCCTACTTCCGGATCAACACCGAGAACATGGGCCAGTTCGAGCGGACGCTGATCATCGCCGAGGAGGGCGCCGACGTCCACTACATCGAGGGCTGCACCGCGCCGGTGTACTCGAGCGACTCGCTGCATTCGGCGGTGGTGGAGATCGTCGCCCAGCCGAGCTCGCGCGTCCGTTACACGACGGTCCAGAACTGGTCGCAGAACGTCTACAACCTCGTCACGACGCGCGCGGTCGCCTACGAGAAGGCGACGATGGAGTGGGTCGACTGCAACCTCGGCTCGAAACTGACGATGAAGTACCCGTCGATCTACCTGCTCGGGCCCGAAGCCCACGGCGAGATCCTCTCGATCGCCTTCGCCGGCGCCGGGCAGCACCAGGACGCGGGCGGCAAGATCATCCACGCGGCGCCGAAGACGTCCTCCTCGATCTTCTCCAAGTCGATCTCCAAGGACGGCGGCCGGGCGACCTACCGCGGGCTGATGGAAATCGCCGACGGGGCGAGCGAATCGCGCTCGAAGGTCGTCTGCGACGCGCTGCTCCTCGACGAGGACTCGCGCTCGGACACCTACCCGACGATCCGCATCGACGAGAGCGACGCCGACGTCGGCCACGAGGCCACGGTGTCGAAGATCGGCGACGAGCAGCTCTTCTACCTGCAGAGCCGCGGGCTCGACGAGGAGGAGGCCTCGAAGATGATCGTCAACGGGTTCATCGAGCCGGTCACCAAGGAACTGCCGATGGAGTACGCGGTCGAGCTCAACCGGCTGATCGAGCTGCAGATGGAGGGCTCCATTGGCTGAGC
>DASZUH010000202.1:0-3649 GCA_035547715.1 Solirubrobacterales bacterium | reverse complement strand
TGGTCGGCTCGACGCTCGAACGGATCGATCGGCTCGACCCCGAGCTGAACGCCTTCCGCAAGGTCTTCGCCGAGAAGGCGATGCTCGAGGCCGAGCAGGCCGAGGCGCGGCGGAGCGCGGGCGACAAACGGCCACTGCTCGGCGTGCCGATCGCGATCAAGGACGAAATCGACGTCGCCGGCGAGGTCAACCTGCACGGCACCGACGCCTTCGAGGTCCCCGCCAAGGCCGACGCCGAGGTGGTCCGCCGCCTGCGCGAGGCGGGCGCGATCATCGTCGGCCTGACCCTGCTGCCGGAGATGGCGATCTGCGGCTTCACCGAGTCGGCGACCTACGGCGTCACCCGCAACCCGTGGAACCGCCAGCGCACGCCGGGTGGCTCGAGCGGCGGCTCGGCCGCGGCGGTCGCCGCCGGGATGGTGCCGATCGCCTCCGCCGGCGACGGCGCTGGCTCGATCCGCATCCCGGCCGCCTGCTGCGGTCTCTTCGGCTTGAAGGCGAGCCGCGGCCGCGTCTCGCTGGCGCCGAAGCTCGAAGCCTGGCGCGGGATGGTGGTCGAAGGCTGCGTCAGCCGCTCGGTCCTCGACACCGCCCTCTGGCTCGACGTCGTCGCCGGCGGCTCGGCCGAGGCCGAAGCGCCCGCCCCGCCCGCCAAGCCCTTCGTCGAGTCGGTCAAGGACTCGCCCGGCAAGCTCCGCGTCGCCTGGTCGACGGCCCCGCCGCGGGCGATCCTGCCGGCGACCGTCACCGACGAGGTCAGGCAGACGACCGCCGACGCGGCCGCCTTCCTCGCCGGGCTCGGCCACGAGGTCCAGCAGCGCGACCCCGACTGGGGCCGGGTCGGCGACACGCTGACCGCGCGCTTCCTCAAGGGCGTCGCCGAGACCGTCGACGAAGTGCCGCTGCCGGAGCGGCTCGAACGCCGGACCCGCGGCTTCGGCCGGCTCGGCGGGATGCTGCCCGAGTCGCTCTACGACAAGGCGATGGCCAACCGTCCCGCCGAGGTGGCCCGCATCGACGCGATCTTCGACGACCACGACGTCCTCGTGACGCCGGTGATGGGCGGCACCGCGCTGCCGATCCGCCGCTGGCAGGGCCGCGGCGCCCTCGCCACGGTCCTCGGGATGAGCCGCTTCTATCCCTACTGCGTGCCCTGGAACCACCTCGGCAACCCGGCGATGTCGGTGCCGTTCGGCTTCGGCGCCGACGGGATGCCGCTGGCGATCCAGATCATCGGCCGCAAAGCGTCGGAGCCGCTGCTGCTCTCGCTCGCCGCCCAGATCGAGGCCGAGCGACCCTGGGCCGACCGGCGCCCGCCGATCGGCGGCTGAGCGTCGTGGGATCGGTGGGCTGACCGCCGCGAGGGCCGTCGGCGGTCCTCTCGATCATTCGTCCGTTCCTAAGACCCAGTCTCGCGAATTCCCTAAAAGTAGGTAGGCGACGCATACGTTCAGACGGGGGACCGAGCGTCTCCCGAGTGAAGGGAGCTTGCCATGGTCGTTCGCGGTCGGACTGGTCGGTTCGGGTCTTGGAGGATTCCGCGAGCTGCCGGGCTCGCCGTCGCGGTGGCTCTCGCCGCGGCGGCGATCGCGTTCGCTCCGGGCATGGCGGCGGCCGCGGCGGCGACGTTGAGCGTCGTCGCGACCGGCGGCGCCGACAGCGGCGACTGCGTCACGAGCCCCTGCGCGACGATCAAATACGCGGTCGGCCAGGCGGCCGCCGGGGACACGATCGAAGTCGGTCCCGGCACCTATGCCGAAAACCTGACCGTGTCGAAGGAAGTGAGCCTGCGCGGTGCGAACGCAGGGATCGCCGGCGACGGTGGCGCACGCGGCGCCGAGACGGTCATCGACGGCGGCGCCGGCAGGGCCTTGGTCGTCTCGGCTCCGAACGTCTCGCTGGACGGCTTCACGATCACCGGCGGAGCCGGGGGCATCTACGCCACCGTCGGCGAACGGCTCCACGTCAGGAACGACATCGTGCGCAGCAGCCAGGGACGCGGCGTTACCTTGGCGAGCGGATCCGCCGCCGTCATGATCGAACGGAACGTGATCGAAGGCCTGATCTACGGGCTGACCACCGCGGGGGGCGAATATCCGCATCTGCGGATCGCCGACAATTCGCTCGCCGTCGGCGAACCGACCGGCTACGCGCTCTTCAACGACGGCGAAGGAACCTTTCCCGGCCTGGAACTCTTGGGCAACGCGGTCGACGGTATGAGCAATATCGGTGGCAGCGTCGAAGGCGGCATCGTCAGCGGCAACCGGTTCGAAGCCGGGTCGGGCGAACTGGCCTTGCAGATCGACCTGCACGAATCGACCGTCAGCGGCAACAGCTTCGAGGGCGACGGGACCGGCGGCTGCCTCCAGATCTTCGGCAGCCAGTACAACCTCGACCCCTCCGCCGACGCCACCGTCTCCGGCAACTCGTTCCACGGTTGCGATCCCTACGCGATCCAGCTCAGCCCGGACCTCGAAGGCGTCACGATCACCGGCAACACGATCACCGACTCCTACGACGGGATCAACACCCGCCTGCTGGAAAACGAAGCCCCGTGGACGGTGGACGGGGAGGGGGTCAGCATCGTCGGCAACCGGATCGTCGGCATCGGCCACCAGGGGATCGACAACCGGGTCGAAGGGACGCTCGTGGCGGGCGACAACTGGTGGGGCTGCAACGCCGGGCCGAGCCTCGTCGGCGGCAACGGTTGCGCGCCGATCTCCGCGGGCGTCCAGGCCGGATCGTGGCTCGTCTTGACCACCACTGCGCCCGACTCGATCCATCCCGACGAGGGCGCGACCGTGCGGGCGGCGATCGACACGGACTCGAGCGGCGCCCACGTCGCCGCCGTCCCCGACGGGACCCCGGTCGCCTACTCGACCGATCTCGGCTCTCTCGATCCCGCCGCGGCCACGACGATCGCGGGCGCCGCCGACACCCATCTCACCTCGCCGGTCACCGGTGTCGCGACGGTCGCCGCGACCGTCGACAACCAGACCGTGACCAGCACGGTTCGCGTCGAGGCGCCGCCGGCGGTGACGCCGCCGCAGACGCCGGCGTCGCCGGCCCCGGTCGCGGCGCCGCAGGTCCACATCGCCGGCGGCGGCAGCCCCGTTCAGGTCTCGAACGGTGGTGCGGTGACGGTCGCCTCGGTCGCCTGCCCCGAGGGCAGTTGCCGGATCGCGATCCAGCAGCGCAAGATCAAGATCGGCGGCCAGGGCTTCCCGCTGAAGCTGAAGCTGGACAAGACGCTGGGCGCGGGCGAGTCGACCCACGTCACCGCCGTCCTGCCCGCCCGCGCCCGCAAGGCGCTGGCCGCGAGCGGGAAGGGCCAGGCGATCATCCGACTGCGCCTGTACTCGGCGGCGGGGATGGAAGAAATCCCGATCCACGTCCGGCTGAAGGGCCCGAAGTCGGGCCGGTGAGGAGGTCTCGGGCGGCGCGAGCCGGCGCCCGGGGTTGACGGCCGTCCGAGTAGCGTCCGGCCGTCCCGTCCACGGCCCTGGCAGGTTGTGGCCGTGGCCGGGACGGCCGGGTCCGCGGGAGTGATGAGGGTTCGTGACGTGTGCCGGGGGGACGTGCGCGTGACGGTCCGTCCCCACTTCCTCATGCATCGCCCGGGTGCGTTCGTCGCTTGTAGCCGTATACG
>DASZUH010000201.1:0-13346 GCA_035547715.1 Solirubrobacterales bacterium | reverse complement strand
CCCGCCCGCCCTAAACGACCAGCGCCGCCAGGTCCGCGACCGTCAAGGTCGGTTTCACCCCCGCCTTCGCCGGGTCCTCGGAGCCGCCGGTGGAGCCGCTCGTGCCGCTGAGGACGAGGATCGTGTCGAGGCCCGCGGCGTTGCCGCCGGCGATGTCGGAGGAGAGGCGGTCGCCGATCATGGCGACGCGCTCGGCCCCGTCCAGGCGGGAGAGGGCGAGGTCGAAGAGGTGGTGTTCGGGCTTGCCGGCGATCTCCGCCGTCTTCCCCGAGGCGACCTCGACCGCGGCGAGGATCGAGCCCGAGCCCGGCCACTCGCCGCCCGGCATCGGCATCGTCGCATCGCGGCTCGTCGCCAGCAGGACCGCGCCCGCGTCGAGCGCCCGCTTCGCCGCCAGCAGGTGGGCGTAGGTGAGGTCGCGAAAGCCGGAGACGACGACGACTTCGGCCTCCCGGGCGTCGTCGAGGTCCTCGATCACCCGCAGCCCTTCGCCCCTGACCAGGTCGTGCAGCGGCTCGTAGCCGAGCACCAGCGCCGTCGCCCCCGCCGGCACCGCCTCTCCGGCCAGGCGCGCGACGACGATCCCGGCGGTGACGACCCGCTCCGGCCCGACCCGGACGCCGAGCCCGGCCAGCCGCTCGGCGTAGGCCTCGGGCCGTTTGGTCGGATTGTTGGTGACGAACACGAGCTCCTTGCCCGCCGCGAGCATCGTCGCCAGCGCCTCCGGCGAGCCCGGGATCGGGTCCCGGCCGATCCAGACGACGCCGTCGAGGTCGACCAGGAAGCCGTCGTAATTGTCGCTCGCGGGCACGGCCGCCCAGCGTATTGTCTGGCTGGATGCGCCGCGCGCCCGCCCTTCTTTCGGTCGTCTTCGCGGCGCTCGCCGTGGCCGCCGCGCCCGCCGGCGCCGCCACGCCGCGCCACGCGCTCGGCTTCGAACTGCACGCCGACGGCTTCTGGGTGACCGCGATGAGCCCGCTCGCCGGCGAACGGGTGCGGCTGATGCTCGACCGGCACGGCGAGGTCGCCTACTACTGGGCGCCGGCGCGGATCGGCCCCGACTCGGTGCGGGTCCGCTTCGGCCGACTCGGCGCCCTCGCCTTCCGCTTCACGCCGGGCCGCGGCGAAGGCCCGCTCGGCTGCGGTGGCCGCCACGACGGCTCGCAGTGGGGGACCTTCCGCGGCTCACTCGTGTTCCGCGGCGAGCGCCACTACGCTGACGTCGACGCCCGGCGGGCGCGTGGCTGGATGCAGACGCGGCCGAGCGGATGCCGTGGCGGCCGGCCGGCGGGCGGTGAAGGGGAAGTGCGGCGGGCGGGCGCGTCGCGGCCGGCCCCGGTCGCCGAAACCGGCGCGGTGCTCGAAGCGACCACCGCGAGCGTCCTGCCCGCCGACGTCTTCTACTCCTTCCTCGACCACGGGCCGAAGGGCCTCCGCGTCGTCTTCGGCGCGCTGCGCGAGGAACGGCGGGAAGGGATGCGGATCGAACGCGGCGCCCAGGTCTACGGCGGCGCCGCCGCCTTCCGGTGGGACCTGGGGGCGGGGACCGCGGTGCTCCGACCGCCCGGCCCGTTCGAAGGCCGCGCGGTCTACAGGCGCCAGGCGCACGGGAAGGCGAGCTGGACCGGCTCGCTGCGCGTCCCGGTGCTCGGCGCCCGCCGCCCGATGCGCCTCGCGGGCGCCGCCTTCGACGCCCACCTGCGCGCCGACACCTGAGCGCCGCCGCCCGCCGGCCGCCTCCGCGCCCGCCCGCCCGGCCGCACCCGGTACCGTGAGGTCGCGTGGCTGCCACGGACGGAAAGGTCGTCGTCGCCGACCAGTTGACCAAGGTCTACGGCTCCGGTGAGGCGGAGGTCGTCGCCCTCGACGGCATCAGCGTCGCCTTCGACCGCCACCGCTTCACCGCGATCATGGGCCCGTCGGGCTCGGGCAAGTCGACCCTGATGCACATCCTCGCCGGGCTCGACACCCCCACCTCGGGCACCGTCACGCTCGACGGCGTCGACATCACCCACCTCGACGACGCCGAGCTGACCAAGCTGCGCCGCGACAAACTCGGCTTCGTCTTCCAGTTCTTCAACCTGTTGCCGGTCCTCACCGCGGAAGAGAACCTGGTGCTGCCGCTGTCGATCGCCGGACGCAAGCCGGACCAGGCCTGGGTCGACCAGCTGATCCGCACGGTCGGCCTCGAGGACCGCCGCACGCATCGGCCGGCGGAACTCTCCGGCGGCCAGCAGCAGCGGGTCGCGGTGGCGCGGGCGCTGGTCTCGAAACCGGCCGTGGTCTTCGCCGACGAGCCGACCGGGAACCTCGACTCGAAGGCGAGCGCCGACGTCCTCGACCTGCTCCGCCGCGCCGTCGACGACTTCGGCCAGACCGTGGTGATGGTCAGCCACGACCCGGTCGCCGCCGCCCACGCCGACCGGCTGATCACGCTGCGCGACGGGCGGATCGTCCAGGACGGGGTGCCGGGCGGCGCCGACGACGTGATCGAGCTGCTGAAGCAGCTCGACTAGAAGGTGACCCGGCTCGCGATCAGGAGCCTCTGGGCACGGCGGGTGCGCGCCGGCGCGACCTCGCTGGCGGTGATCCTCGGCGTCGCCTTCATCGCCGGCTCCTACGTCCTCACCGACACGATCTTCGCCGCCTTCGACGAAATCTTCAGCGAGTCGCTGAAGGGGACCGCGGTGGTGATCACCGCCGAGAACCCGGTCAAGCAGGAAGGCGGCGAAGTGCCGACGATTCCCGACACCTACCTGCCGACCGTGCGGAAGGTCAAGGGGGTGAAGGAAGCGGCCGGGGCGATCTTCACGCCGGGCGGCTTCTTCGACGCCGAAAACCACGCGGTGGGGACGAAATTCGCGCCGAAGTTCATCTCCTCGACCCTGCCGAAGGGGCTCGAGTCGCTCACCTACGTCGACGGTCACAGGCCGCGCGGTCCCGGCGAAGCCTCGCTCGACAAGGCCGGGGCCGAAGCCGCCGGGCTCGAACTCGGCGACACGCTGAAGATCGTCGGCGCCGGCAAGGCGGTGCCGTTCAGGCTGGTCGGGCTGACCGAGCTCGGCCAGGCCTCCTTCGGCGGCACCTCGATCGCCCAGGTGACGCTGCCGGTCGCCCAGCGCCTCACCCACAAGCGCGGCGCCTTCGACCAGATCTCGGTCGCCGCCGAACCGGGGGTCGGCGAGGGGACGCTGAAACGGCGGATCGAAAAAGTGCTGCCGCTGTCGGCGCGGGTCGAGACGGCGAAGGAAAACGCCGATCGCAGCTCCGAAGAAATCCGCGAAAACCTCGGCTTCCTGCAGACGATCCTGCTCGTCTTCGGCTACATCGCGGTGCTGGTCGGCGCCTTCATCATCTTCAACACGTTCTCGATCACGGTCGCCCAGCGGGTGTCGGAGTTCGGCGTGCTGCGGACCCTCGGCGCCTCGCGCCGCCAGATCCTCGGCTCGGTGCTGCTCGAAGCCGGCGCGGTCGGGTTGATCGGCGCGGTCTTCGGGATCGCCGCCGGCTTCCTCGTCGCCGCCGGCCTGCACGCCGCCTTCAAGGCCTTCGGCGCCGACCTGCCGACCACCGGCCTGGTCCTCGAGTCGCGGACCGTGATCGTCTCGGCGATCGTCGCCTTCGTCGTCACCTTCCTCTCGGCGCTGGTCCCGGCCTGGCGCTCGACCCGGGTGCCGCCGATCGCCGCCCTGCACGCCTTCTCGCCGCCGCCCAGCCGGCGCCGCCGGCTCGCGCTCCTGGCGCTCGCCGGGCTCCTCACCCTGGTCGGCATCGCCTTCGTCGTCGCCGGGCTGGCGGGCGGCGGCGGGGTCGGCGCCCGGGCGGCGCGGATCGGCGGCGGCGGGCTCGCCGTGGTCGTCGCCGTCTCGCTCTTCAGCCCGATGCTGGTGCGGCCGCTCGCCGACCTCGCGGGGCGCCCGCTCGAACTGGTGCGGCGGCTGACCGGGCGGCTCGCGCGGGAGAACTCGAAGCGCAACCCGGGCCGCACCGCGGTCACCGCGGCGGCGCTGATGATCGCGCTGGCGCTGGTCACCTTCATCACCGTCTTCGCCGCCGGGCTGAAGAGCTCGGTCGCCCACGTGATCGACGAAAACTTCGCCGGCGGCCTGGTGATCGAGAACTCCGACGGCTTCTCGCCGATCCCGGCGGGGGCGGCACTCGCGGCGGCGAAAGTGCCGGGGGTGAAGTCGGTGGCGACGCTGCGGAGCGCCGAAGCGCGGGTCGGGGACTCGGGCGGCCAGACGGTGAAAGTCGACGGGGCGACGCCGAACATCGAAGAAGGGATCAACCTCGAATGGCTGCAGGGCGGGCCGGAGACGCTGCGCAACCTGGGCGACGACGAAGCGGTCGTCTCCGACGAATTCGCCAAGGAACACGGCCTCGCCGTCGGGGACACCTTCAACCTGCTGAGCCAGTCGGAGGCGCGGCCGAAGTTCACCGTCGCGGGCGAGTTCGAATCGAAGGCGAAAATCTTCGGCGACGTGCTGGTCACGCAGAAGGTGATGCGTGACGCCTTCCAGCAGAAGCAGGACCAGATCGACTTCGTCATCGTCGAAGAAGGGGCCGACCCGGAAAAAGTGCAGACGCTGCTGACGCTCGGCGCCGAACGCGCCTTCCCCACCGCCGAAGTGCTGAACCAGGGCGAACTGCGCGAAGAACGCGAAAAGCAGATCGACTCGGTCGTCCTGCTCTTCTACCTGCTGCTCGGGCTGGCGGTCCTGATCTCGCTGATCGGCGTCATCAACACGCTGGTGCTCTCGGTCTACGAGCGGCGGCGGGAGCTCGGCATGCTGCGTGCGATCGGCATGTCGCGGCGCCAGGTGCGGACGATGATCCGCTACGAGGCGGTGATCACGGCGCTGATCGGGGCGATCATCGGCCTGGCGCTGGGGGTCGTCTTCGCGGCCCTGATCGCGCAGCCGCTGAAGCGGGAAGGCTTCACGCTCTCCTACCCGATCCCGACGCTGATCGGGATCCTCGTCGTCGCCGCGCTGATCGGCGTGGTGGCGGCGATCATCCCCGCCCGCAGTGCCTCGCGCCTGAACATCCTGGAGTCGCTGCAGTACGAGTAGCTGGGGCTAGGCTGCGTGCGTGTTCCGGCTCAGTCCCAAGGCGCCCTCGACCTCGCTCGGGGTCCTCGCGGCGATCGTCGTCGTCGCGATCGGTACCGGCGTCGTCGCGGCGCTCGAAACCGTCGCCGAGCCGGTCTCGCTGGGGATCGTCTTCATCCCCGGCGTCCTCCTGATCGCCACGGTCTGGGGACTTTGGCTGGGGATCGGCACCGCCGTCCTCAGCGCCCTCGCCTTCAACTTCTTCTACCTGCCGCCGCTGCGCAAGCTGACGATCAACGCGCAGCACGACATCGTCGCGCTGGTCGTCTTCGTCATCGTCGCGATCGCCTCCGGCACCCTGGCCGAGCTCGCCCGGGCGCGCGCCGCCGAGTCCGAGCGCCGCCGCGTCGAGGCCGACCGGGCGCTGCGCGCGGCCGCCGCGCTCGCCGCCGAGCGCGACCGCATGCGCGAAGAGGCGATCGAGGCCGAGGCGCTCCGCCGCTCCGACGAACTGAAGACGTCGCTGCTGCGCGCCGTCTCCCACGACCTGCGCACGCCGCTGACCGCGATCATCGCCGCCGGCGCGGCGCTCGACTCGCCCAGCGTCACCGCCGCCGAGCGCCACGAGCTCTCCGACGCAGTCGTCGACGAGGGCCGGCGGCTCTCGCGCCTGGTCGAGAACCTGCTCGACGTGTCGAGGCTCGAATCGGGCGCCGCCGAGCCGCACCGCGAGCCGGTCGAGCTCGGCGACCTGCTGATGGCGGCGCGGGAATCGATCGGCGCGCACGGCGACCAGGTGCGGCTGTCGCTCGACGACGACCTGCCCGCGCTGCGCGCCGACCCGACCCAGCTCGAGCGCGCCTTCGCCAACCTGCTCGAGAACGCCGTCGTCCACGGCGAGGGCCAGCCGGTGCTGGTGCGCTCGCGGCTGGTCGGGCCGCGGGTGGTGGTGCGGGTCGTCGACCAGGGGCCGGGCATCCCCGAGAACCAGCGCGAGCGGATCTTCGAACCGTTCTATCGCGCCCCGGGCGCGGCGCCCGGGACCGGCTCCGGCCTCGGCCTGGCGATCGCCCGCGGCTTCATCGAGGCCAACGGCGGAGAGGTCGAGGTCGAGTCGCTGCCCGGCCAGGGGTCGAGTTTCGTCGTCACCTTCGCCGCGCCGAACGGTGGGCCGGCGGCCGCGCCTGATGGAGTGGGCGGATGAGCGACGCCCACGCCGCCCGCATCCTCGTCTGCGACGACGAGCCGCAGATCCTCCGCGCGCTGCGGGTGATCCTGCGCGACGCTGGCTTCGAGGCGGTGACCGCGACGACCGGCGAGGAGGCGCTCGATCTGGCGGCGGTGAAACCGCCCGAGGCGGCGATCCTCGACCTGATGCTGCCCGACATCGACGGGGTCGAGGTGACGCGGCGCCTGCGCGAGTGGACCGAGATCCCGATCCTCGTCCTCTCGGCGGTCGGGGAGGAGGACCGCAAGGTGGAGGCGCTCGCCGCCGGCGCCGACGACTACGTGACCAAGCCGTTCGGCCCGCGCGAGTTGGTCGCGCGCCTGCAGGCGGTGCTGCGCCGCGCCGCGCCGGAGGGGGCGGAGCCGAAGATCGTCGCCGAGGGCCTCGAGATCGACCTCGCCGCCCGCACCGTCAAGCGCGACGGCGAGCCCGTCCACCTCACCCCGACCGAGTTCGGCCTCCTCCGTACCCTCGCCCGCAACCGCGGCCGCCTGATGACCCACCGCGCCCTCCTGGTCGAGGTCTGGGGCGTCGAGTACGAAGACGACTTCCAGGTCCTCCGCGCCCACATCGCGAACCTGCGCCGCAAGATCGAGCCGCCCGGGGACGGTGGGCCGCGGTACATCAGGACCGATCCGGGGGTGGGGTACCGCTTCGCGGGGTAGGAGCTGTCCCCCGGCCGGGGCGGGGTGCGCCTCAGGAAGTGTCACGAAAGATGCGCGTCGAGTTTGGGGTCTATAGAAACCCAAACTCGACACAGAGACTCTTGAACAATGGGGGACCCCGGGCGGAGCGTGACGAGCCCACCGCGGCCCCTTCACACGATCTGTATACGCCGCGCCCGTAACTTCATACGGCCTTGACGGGGCCTGGCGCACGATGCTGGTGTGCTCTTTCTCGCGGACATCTTCCCCGGTGGCGGCAGTCCGATCGCTGACGTCTTCGCGATCGCCGTCGCGGTTGTCCTCTTCGCCCTTTTGTTCTGGGCGATCGACCTGATCGACCGGATATGAGCGGCGCCGACGTCTTCGGGGTCGTCGTCGCGTTCGCGGTCTGCGTGTTCCTCTTCTACGCGCTCTTGAGGGGGGAGAAGCTCTGATGGTCGAGGGGTACGTGCAGATCGCGATCTTCTTTGCCGTGGTCTTGGCGGTGGTGAAACCGCTCGGCACGTACATGGCGAAGGTGTTTCGCAACGAACGCGTGTTCCTGAGTCCCGTCTTCGGGCCGATCGAGCGCGGGGCCTACAAGGTGCTGCGCGTGCGGCCCGAGGAGGAGGGACAGGACTGGAAGCAGTACGCGAGGAGCTTGGTCGTGTTCTCGCTGCTCTTCTGGATCCTGCTTTATCTGATCCTCCGCACCCAGGGCCTCGATCCGTGGAACCCGCGCGGGTTCCACTCGGCGCCTTGGGACGTGACGTTCAACACGGTCAGCTCGTTCGTCACCAACACCAACTGGCAGTACTACGGCGGCGAAGTCACGCTCTCCTACTTCGGTCAGATGGCCGGGCTCGCGGTGCAGAACTTCGTCTCCGCGGCGGTCGGCATCGCCGTCCTCGTCGCGCTGATCCGCGGGCTCGCCGCCCGCTCCGGCCGCTCGCTCGGCAACTTCTGGCAGGACGTCGTGCGGATCCTCCTGTACGTGCTGCTGCCGATCGCGGTGATCGGCGCGCTCGTCCTCGCCTCCCAGGGCGTGATCCAGAACCTCTCCGGCTACAGCGTCATCCACACGCTCGCGGGCGGCACCCAGGTGCTCGGCCAGGGCCCGGTCGCCTCGCAGGAGGCGATCAAGCTGCTCGGCACCAACGGCGGCGGCTTCTTCAACACGAACTCGGCGTTCCCCTTCGAGAACCCGAGCGGCTTCACCAACTTCGTCGAGATGTTCCTGATCCTCTGCATCCCCGCCTCGCTGACCTACGCCTACGGGCGCATGATCGGCAGCCAGCGCCAGGGCTGGGCGATCTTCGCGGCGATGGCGGTGCTGCTGATCGCGGGCACGGTCGTCGCCTACGTGGCCGAGCAGCACGGCACGCCGGCGCAGCACCTCGCCGGCCTCCACACCCAGGCGATCGAAGGCTCGACCGGCGGCAACCTGGAGGGCAAGGAGCAGCGCTTCGGCATCGCCTCGAGCGCCCTCTTCACCGCGGTCACCACGGCGACCTCGACCGGCGCCGTGAACAACGCCTTCGAGTCCCTCACCGGGATCGGCGGCACCGTCCCCTTCGCCAACCTCGGCTTCGGCGAGGTGATCTTCGGCGGCGTCGGCTCCGGCCTCTACTCGATGCTCCTCTACGCGATCCTCGCCGTCTTCATCGGCGGCCTGATGGTGGGACGCACGCCCGAGTACCTCGGCAAGAAGATCGGCGCGCGGGAGATCAAGCTGGTCGCGCTCGGCGTCCTCGTCACGCCGCTGACCGTCCTCATCAGCGCCGGGCTCGCCGCGGCGACGCCGGCCGGCACCCGCTCGCTCGCCGCCGGCTTCAACCCGCAGGGCTTCTCCGAGACCCTCTACGCCTACCTCTCCCAGGCCAACAACAACGGCTCCGCCTGGGCCGGCTACACCGGCTTCGTCCAGCCGCACGGCCCCGGCAACGTGGGCGCCTACGGGATCAGCTTCGCCGACCTGCTCGGGGGCCTGGTCCTGATCGGCGCCCGCTTCCTGCCGATCGTCTTCGTCCTCGCCGTCGCCGGCGCGATGGCGGGCAAGAAGGTCTCGCCCGCCGGCCTCGGCACGATGCGCACCGACAACCCGACCTTCGTCTTCCTGCTGCTCGGGATCGTCGTCCTGGTCGGCGCCCTCACCTTCTTCCCCGCGATCCTGCTCGGCCCGGTCACGCAGGGCCTCTCGACGAGGCTCTTCTGATGCGCGGCCTCGGCAAGGACCTGCGCACGGGGCTGATCGCGGTCGTCGCGATGACGATCGTCCTCGGCCTCCTCTACCCGCTCGCCGTCACCGGCGCCGGCCAGGTGCTCTTCCCGGGTGCCGCCAACGGCTCCAAGGTGAGCTTCGACGGGCGCGTCGTCGGCTCGCGGCTGATCGGCCAGGAATTCAAGGGCAAGGCGTTCTTCCACTCGCGCCCCTCGGCGACCGGATACTCCGGCGACGCGACCTTCTTCGCCAACGTCGGCCCGAACTCGAAGGAAGGCCGCGAAGAGGTGCGCGAGAACCTCGCCGCCTACGTCAGGGAAAACCGGCCGTGGGACAAGGCGCTCACCGAGGAAGACGTGCCGGTCGACGCGGTCACCGACTCGGCCTCCGGCGTCGACCCGCAGATCTCCGAAGCCAACGCGCGGATCCAGGCGCACCGCGTCGCCGCCGTCCGCGGGCTGGCGCTCGCGGAAGTCGAAGCGCTGATCGAAGAGGCGACCGAAGGCCGCGGCCTCGGCGTCTTCGGGGAGCCCGGCGTGAACGTCCTCGCGCTGAACATCGCCGTCGAAGAAGCGGCGCCCCTGAGAGGAGGAACCAGATGAGCGCGACCGAGGTGGCCCCTCCCGCGACGGGGTCCGGCGGCGGCGGGAGCAAGCGGCCCCGCTCGCTCTTCGACCCCGAGATCGTCCGCCCCGCGCTGCTCGAGTCGGTGCGCAGGCTCGACCCCCGCGTGCAGGTCCGCAACCCGGTCATGTTCGTGGTCGAGATCGGCGCCGCGATCACCACCGTCGGCTGGCTGATCCAGGTCTGCGGCGGCGAGAGCCTCGGTGGCGGCCACCAGCCTGCCTGGTTCGCCTTCGCCGTCACGGTCTGGCTCTGGCTGACCGTCGTCTTCGCCAACCTCGCCGAGGCGCTCGCCGAGGGCCGCGGCCGCGCCCAGGCGGCGAGCCTGCGCGCGATGCGCACCGAGGCCACCGCGAGGATGCTCGACGGCACCGGGAAGTCGGCCGCCGAGCTGGTCCGCGGCGACGTGGTCGTGGTCTGCGCGGGGGAGGTGATCCCCGGCGACGGGACCGTCACCTGCGGCATCGCCTCGGTCGACGAGTCGGCGATCACCGGCGAGTCCGCACCCGTCATCCGCGAGGCGGGCGGCGATCGCTCCGCCGTCACCGGGGGCACCAAGGTGCTCTCCGATCGGATCGTCGTCGAGATCACCCAGGAGCCGGGCGGCTCCTTCCTCGACCGCATGATCTCCCTGGTCGAGGGCGCCTCGCGCCGCAAGACGCCGAACGAGATCGCGATCGGCATCCTGATCTCGGCGCTGACCCTGGTCTTAATCGTCGTCGTCGTCAGCCTGCGCCCGTTCGCGCTCTTCGCCCGAACCGAGCTCTCGGAGACGACCCTGATCGCGCTGCTCGTCGCCCTGATCCCGACCACGATCGGGGCGCTCCTCTCGGCGATCGGCATCGCCGGCATGGACCGCCTCGTGCGCCGCAACGTGCTGGCGCTGTCGGGGCGCGCGGTCGAGGCGTCCGGGGACTGCGACGTCCTCCTCCTCGACAAGACCGGCACGATCACGCTCGGCAACCGCGAGGCGACCGAGTTCATCCCGATGCCCGGGGTGAGCGAGCGGGAGCTGGCCGAGGCGGCGCAGATGTCCTCGCTCGCCGACGAGACGCCGGAGGGGCGCTCGATCGTCGTCCTCGCCAAAGAACGCTTCGGCATCCGCGAGCACGACTTCGACGGGACCGAACCGGCCTTCGTCCCGTTCAGCGCGCAGACGCGGATGAGCGGGGTGGACTACGACGGGACGCGGCTGCGCAAGGGCGCCGGCGACGCGGTCGCCGACTGGATCGCCGCCGAGGGCGGGCACGCGCCGCCGGAGCTGCGGATCGAGCTCGACCGGATCGGCCGCGAGGGCGGCACGCCGCTGGCGGTCGCCCGCGACGAGCGCGTGCTCGGCGTCGTCTACCTCAAGGACGTGGTGAAGGAGGGCATGAAGGCGCGCTTCGACCAGCTGCGGGCGATGGGCATCCGCACGATCATGGTCACCGGGGACAACAAGCTGACGGCGGCGAAGATCGCCGCGGAGGCGGGCGTGGACGACTTCCTCGCCGAAGCGACGCCGGAGCGCAAGCTCGAGCTGATCAGGGAGCAGCAGGCCGACGGAAGGCTGGTCGCGATGACCGGCGACGGCACCAACGACGCGCCGGCGCTGGCGCAGGCCGACGTCGGCGTGGCGATGAACAGCGGCACCCAGGCGGCGCGCGAGGCCGGGAACATGGTCGACCTCGACTCCAACCCGACGAAGCTGATCGAGATCGTCGAGGTCGGCAAGCAGCTCCTGATCACGCGCGGCGCGCTGACCACGTTCTCGATCGCCAACGACGTCGCCAAGTACTTCGCGATCCTGCCGGCGATGTTCGCCGCGACCTACGCCACCGCCGGCCACGAAAAGGGCCCGCTCGACGCGCTGAACGTCATGCACCTGGGGACGCCCGAGTCGGCGATCCTCTCGGCGATCATCTTCAACGCGCTGATCATCCCGCTGCTGATCCCCCTCAGCCTCAAAGGGGTGCGCTACCGGGCGATCGGCGCGACCGCGCTCTTGCGCCGCAACATCCTCCTCTACGGCCTCGGCGGGCTCGTCGTCCCCTTCGTCGGGATCAAGGCGATCGACCTCGTCGTCCACAACCTGCTGGGGGCCTGAGGGGGGTCGGGCGGTGGGCCACCACAAGATCTTCCTGGGGATGGCCGCCGGGGTCGGCAAGACCTACCGGATGCTGCAGGAAGGCCACGCCGAAGCAGCCGCGGGCCGCGACGTGGTGATCGGCTACCTGGAGCCGCACGAACGGCCGGAGACGAGCGAGCAGGCGCGCGGGCTGGAGGAGCTGGCGCGGCGCGAGGTCGCGATCCGGGGCGGCGCCTCGGTCTCCGAGATGGACCTCGCCGGAGTCCTGCGCCGCGATCCCGAGCTCGCGCTGATCGACGAGCTCGCGCACACGAATCCGCCCGGGATCGAGCACGGGAAGCGCTACGAGGACGTCGCGGCGGTGCTCGCCGCGGGGATCGACGTGTTCTCGACCGTGAACGTCCAGCACCTGGAGTCGCTGAACGACCAGGTCGCCGAGCTGACCGGGGTGCGGGTGCGGGAGACGGTGCCCGACCGGGTGCTCGCCGACGCCGACGAAGTCGTGCTCATCGACCTCACGCCCGAGGCGCTGATCGCGCGGCTGCGGGCGGGGAAGGTCTATCCCACCCAGAGCATCGACGCGGCGCTCAACAACTTCTTCAAGGTCGAGAACCTGGCGGCGCTGCGCGAGGTCAGCCTGCGCCAGGTGGCCGAGGACGTCGAGTCGAAGCGGCTCGTCTTCGCCGCGGCCGAGCAGGTGGGGACGCGGGCCGAGGAAAAGGTCGCCGGCGACGCCGCCAGGGCGGTGGGGGAGAGGCTCCTGGCGCTGGTGCGCCCGCAGCCGAGCGCGCAGCGGTTGGTCCGGCGGGCCTGGCGCTCGGCGCAGCGGCTGGGGACCGGGCTCGACCTGCTCTGGGTGAAGCCGCCGGGGCTCGCGGTCGACGGCGAGGTCGAGCGGCAGGTGACGGCGCTGCGGCGGCTCGCGTCGGTGCTCGGCGCCCACCTGCTGATCGAGGAGCACGACGACGTGGTCGCCGCCGCCGCCCGGGTCGCGCGCGAGCGCGGCAGCACCTACATCATGGTCGGCGAGGCGCCGCCCGCGACGGGCCTGGCGCGCCTGCGCGAGCCGCTGCCGCAGCGGCTGATGCGGGCGGCCCCGGGCGTCGACGTCCGGATCGTCGCCGACCGCGGCTCGCGCGAGAAGGGTGGGTCGCCGAGTCCCCGCCCCGATCCCCCCACCCGAGGCGCGCGGTGAGTCCGTCCGCCAGCATCCCGAGCGAGCCGTGAGCGCCCTCGCCGCCACCCGCGCCGTGACGCTCGCCGCCGGCGCGCTCGGCATCCACCTCGAGCACGCCCTGATCGCCCTCGCCCTGCTGCTCGGCCTCCTCGGTGGCTTCTTCCTCGCCCGCTCCCGCCGCCGTGGGGCGGCCGCCGAGCCGGACGCCGTCCGCCACATCCTGCTCCCGTTCACCGGCACCGAGATCTCGCGGCGCGCGGTCGACGCCGCCCTCCGTCTCGCCCGCGCGGAGGGAGCGACCCTGATGCCCGCCTACCTGGCCGAGGTGCCGAA
>DASZUH010000200.1:0-3762 GCA_035547715.1 Solirubrobacterales bacterium | reverse complement strand
CTCGGGACCCGCGCCTTCGGCGGCGCCTCCGCCGCCCGCACGTACTACGTCGCCGACATCACCGGCCAGGCGATCATGCACGTGCTCTACGAGCAGCTGATGAAATATTCGGAGCAGATCACCCGCTACGAGGAGTGGTTCTGCTCCTCGCTGGCGATCGACGAGAAGGGCGAGTGCTGCGGGGTCGTCACCCGCAACGTCGCCGACGGCTCGATGGAACTCTTCCAGGCCAAATCGGTGATCCTCGCCACCGGCGGCTCCGGCCAGATCTGGAAGCCGACCACGAACGCCCTGATCTGCACCGGCGACGGCATCGCGATGGCCTACCGGGTCGGCGCCAAGCTGATGGACATGGAGATGATCCAGTACCACCCGACGACGCTGGCGGGCAAGGGCTTCCTGATCACCGAGGGTGCCCGCGGCGAGGGCGCCCTGCTGCTCAACAAGAACGGCGAACGCTTCATGGAGAAGTACGCGCCGAACAAAATGGAGCTGGCCTCGCGCGACGTCGTCTCGCGCGCCGAGCAGACCGAGATCAACGAGGGCCGCGGCTTCCCCGACGGCACCGTCGCGCTCGACATCACCGTGGTGCCGAAAAAGCGCATCCACGAGGCGCTGCGGGAGATCGTCCTGGTCGGCCGTGACTTCGCCGGCGTCGACATCACCCGCGAACCGATCCACATCAAGCCGGGCAACCACTACACGATGGGCGGGGTCAAGACCGACGTCGAGGGCCGCACCGACATCCCCGGCCTCTACGCCGCGGGCGAGGCGGCCTGCGTCTCGGTCCACGGCGGCAACCGGCTCGGCGCCAACTCGCTGCTCGACACGCTGATCTTCGGCAAGCACTCGGGCCGCGACGCCGCCGCGCGGGCGCTGCGCACCGACTGGTCGAAACCCTCGCCGAAGGTGCTCGAGGACGAGCAGACGATGATCGACGACATCAAGGGCCGCGCGAAGGGCAGCGGCCGGCGCGTCTCCGAGATCAAGCTCGAGCTGGGCACGACGATGGACTCCAAAGTCGCGGTGTTCCGCGACGAGGCGGGCATCACCGAAGCGCTGGAAACGGTGCGCCGCCTCAAGGAGGAGGCGAAGACCGCCTACATCGACGACAAGGGCAGCGTCTTCAACCAGGACCTGATCGGCGCGATCGAGCTCGGCTACATGCTCGACTGCGCCGAGTGCAGTTGCGTCGCGGCGCTCGAGCGCAAGGAGAGCCGCGGCGCCCAGTACCGCACCGATTACCCGGAGCGGAACGACGAGGAATGGCTCAAACACATCGACCTCGAGCGCACCGACGAGGGCCCGGAGATCTCTTACTCCGAGGTCACCATCACCCAGTGGCAACCGGAAGCGAGGACGTACTGATGGCCGAGTACACGATCAAAGTTCGGCGCTACCAGCCGGAGAGCGGTGAGGCCGCGTACTGGGAGGAGTTCGGCGTCGAGCTCGATCCCTCGCTCTCGGTCCTCGACGGCCTGCTGCAGGCCAAGGACCGCGACGACGGCTCGCTCGCCGTGCGCTGCTCCTGCCGGGCGGCGATCTGCGGCTCCTGCGGGATGAAGATCAACGGCAAGTCGGGGCTCGGCTGCCAGACGCAGATCGGCGAGGCACAAGAGCAAGCCGACAAGGTGGCGTCGGCGGTCGGCGGCCCCGCCGCGGGCAACGTGATCACGATCGAGCCGATGGGCAACATGCCGGTGATCAAGGACCTGGTGACCGACATGGAGTCGACCCACTGGACCAAGATCCGCCGCGTCACCCCCTGGCTCCTCCCCCACGGCGAGGCACCGGAGCGCGAGTACATCGTCGAGCCGGAATCGATGGTCGACATCACCCAGTCGATGGCCTGCATCCAGTGCGGCGCCTGCGTCTCCTCCTGCCTCTCGATGGAAGCCGATCCGCTCTTCATCGGCCCGGCGGCACTCGCCAAGGCCTACCGCTTCGTCGGCGACCCGCGCGACGCCGAGACCGACGAGCGGCTCACCGACCTCGCCCAGGACCCGCACGGGATCTACGACTGCACCCACTGCTTCAGCTGCGTCGACGCGTGCCCCAAGGGCGTGGCGCCGATGGACCAGATCATGCGCCTGCGCCGCAAGGCCGGGGAGAACGGCATCGACGATCCGAACAGCGGCCACGACCACGAGATGGCCTTCGTCAAGATCATCGAGAAGAAGGGGACCCTGGACGAGTCCCTGCTGCTGCAGGAGTCCTTCGCGCCGGGCGTCCTCGGCAAGCTGAAACCGTCGAAACGGGCGATCAAGGAAATGATCGGCTCGCTGCCGACCGCGATCCGCGGCATCAAGACCGGCAAGATGCGCTCGCTGCCGAAGCTCATCCCCGGCATCCACCACAAGCTCCCGGGCGACGCGCAGGATCACGTCAAGGAGATCTACAAGCGCGCCGAGGAGAGCAACCTCGAATTCAACCTGTACATCAAGGGCGAGGAGGGCGACGAAGAGGCCGCCGTCGCGGAGCGGCTCGAGCCCGCCGCCACCGCCCCGCGAGCCGAGGAGGCCTCGAATGGCTGATCAGATCAAAGTCGCCTACTGGCCCGGCTGCGTCTCCCGCGGCTTCACGCCGGAGCTGCACGGCTCGATGGCCCTGGTCGCGCAGAAGCTAGGCATCGAGCTGGTCGAGCTCGACCGCGCCAACTGCTCCGGCGCCGGCGTCATCGCCGAGCACAACCAAGAGCTCGCCGACACGCTGAACGCGCGCACCTTCGCGCTCGCCCAGCAGACCGGGCTCTCGATGATGAACATCTGCTCGACCTGCCAGGGCGCGCAGTCGGAGTGCCAGCAGCGGCTCGACGCCGACTCCGGCTACCGGGCGCACATCAACGAGGTGCTCTCCGGCCAGGGGCTCTCCTACGAGAAGTCGGCCGACGGCTCCTGGAACAACAAAAACTTCCTCTGGCTGCTGGTCGAGGACTACGGCCTCGACCGCCTCGCGGCGCAGGTGAAACGGCCGCTCTCCGGCCTCCGCGTCGGCCCGTTCTACGGCTGCTACATCGTGCGGCCGAAGGAGCGCCTCGGCTACGCCAAGTACCCGGACCGCGACGTCTACCTGGAGAAGGTGATCGAGACGCTCGGCGGCGAGGTCGTCGAGTACGACGGGGCGCGCAAATGCTGCGGCTTCCCGGTCATCACGATGAACCGCGAGACCTCGCTGACCCAGGCCGGCACGCACGTCGGCGACGCGATCGACGCGGGCGCCGACTGCCTCGTCACCCCCTGCCCCCTCTGCCACCTGAACCTCGACATGCAGCAGCCGGAGGCGGCCAAGGTCGTCAACCGCGACCTCGGCCTGGCGGTCCTCCACCTGCCGCAACTGGTCGGCCTCGCCCTCGGCGCGACGCCGAAGGAACTCGGCATGGAGAAGCACATCGCCTCGACCAGGTGGGTCGAGGAGCGCCTCACCGCAGTTCCGGCCTAAAGGGTTGATTCCATGGGCGGCGGCGCCTGAAGCCGTCGCCCGGAGCGGGCGGCCGGCCCGGGGTTGGCGGCCGTCCGAGTTGCGCCCGACCGTCCCGTCCACGGCCCTGGCAGGTTGTGGCCGTGGCCGGGACGGCCGGGTCCGCGGGGAGTGATGAGGGTTCGTGACCTGTGCCGGGGGGATGTGCGCGTGTCGCCGGGAAGAAGCGCATGATCGGCCACGAAGGTGAGGATTCCGTCACGAAGGCGCAGGGTCCGCGACGAAGACCCATGGAAGGTCAGTCCCGTCCCACTTCCACATCACCGCCACGACGTCCGTGCACTT
>DASZUH010000199.1:0-17364 GCA_035547715.1 Solirubrobacterales bacterium | reverse complement strand
CACCAGGCCGACCAGGACGGCTCCGGCCAGGTAGGCGTCGATCACGGTCACCCGGCTCTCGGTCTCGAGCGTCACGTTGCCGAGCGCCCGGCCGACCCGGCCCTTCGCCGCGGCGAGCACCAGCATGACGACGAAGGTGGCGGCCGTCCAGCCGATGCCGAGCGCCGAGTGGTGGGGACGGTCGCCGGCGATCAGGGTGTAGGCGGCCTGCGCGGTGACGTAGATCGCCAGGCCGACGAACGCCCAGCCGATCACCGACAGCGCCCGCCTCTCCCGACGCCCGTCGGCGGCGTCACGCAGGTGCCAGATCACCACCGTCGAGGCGAGGATCTCGATCGCGGAGTCGAGCCCGAAGCTCGCCAGGGCGACGGAGCCGGCGGCGAAGGCGGCGAAGAGGACGACGAAGACGCCGACGAGGTTCCAGCCGAGGGTCATCGCCTCCAGGCGGATCCCGCGGCGAAGCAGCTGCGACCTGGCGGGACGATCGGATGCGGGACGCGACACAGCCTCGATTGGCATGCCGGAAACATAACAGCCGTTATGTCTCAGTCCTAACTACTGGTCGGCATCCTCGGCCGCATAGACCCTCTCCGCGAATCCGGCGAGCGCGGTCTCGCAGCTCGCGATCGACTCCTGGGCGGACTTCCTGCCCTTCGCCCCGAGGACGTCGCGGGCCTCGACTTTCTCAAGCCAGCCGCGCAGCTTGGCGAGGTCCTCGTCGTTCTCCTCGAGCTCGGCGTAGGTGAGGTGCTCCTCCGCGGTCTCCTTCTCGATCTCGGCGTGGAAGTCGCGGCAGCGGTCCTCGATCTCCTCGTACTCCTCGTCGCGGGCGGCGTTGTAGGCGGTGGTCAGGTCGGCGCCGCCGACGACGGCGCTCGCGACGAGGAGGTAGGCGCTGCCCTCCATCTCCTGGATCTCGCGGCGCAGCGTCCGCAGCGCCCGTTCCGCGCCCGGCCCGGCCGGCATCGCGGCGGCCGAGTTCTGCAGGTAGATCGCCCCCAGGGCTTTCAGCTTGCGCCAGACGCCGGCGCGCAGGCGGCTCGGCTCGCTCGGGATCCTGTAGATCAGCAGCAGCCAGCTGTCGGGGTCGGCCATCCGGGCATTGTCGTGGCTCGCCCGTCGGGGTGGCCGGTGGCGACGTGCCGGGAAGGGGACTTGCGCCCCCGGGCAGACGAAGGCCGCCGAAGATCGGCGGCCTCACGTCTCGCCGGCTCGGGAGGGTCTCCTCTGGGAAAGGATCTCCCCGAGCGGGACGTCTTTTCTCGCCCGGGTCAGGCCTTGGCGGCGGCCGCCCGTCGGTGGCGATGGTTGTCGGTGTGCGGGCAGGTGAACCACGTCGTGCCCGTCAGGTACTCGCGGCTCTCCTGCAGGTGTCGCATGCAGAGGCCGACCGAGCAGGTCCGACAGAGGCCGACGGCCTCCACCGAGCGGCCCTCGATCTTGCATTCGTAGCACTGCATCTGGCTCCCTTCTTCGTTGGTCCGTAGCTCGCTCGTGGATGCTCAGCGGCGCAGCGTCGCCGCCATCGCCTTGCGGTCCGCCAGCAGGTCGAGGGCCACCGTGATCGACCCGCAGGCCACCCGCGCGGCGCCGAGCGCCCGCGGGCTGACCCCCTCGGGACCGATGATCGCCACGCCCAGCATCACCTCCGCCAGCATGTCGGCGTCGTTGCGGCCGTTGCCGATCGCCGCGCAGCGCTCGGCGCCGAGGCGGCGGGCGAAATCCGCCTTGTCCATGCCGGTGGCGATCCTCGTGGCCGCCAGGCCCAGCTCCGCGGAGAGCTGCTCCAAGGTGCCGTAGGTGTCCGCCGAGAGGAGGTGGACCTCGAGGTCGTCGCGCAGGCCGGCGATGCGCTCGCGCACGCCGGGGATGAGCCTCCCGCGGTCGGTCAGCGTGCCGTTCACGTCGAGCAACAGGTGCTCGATCGTCATCGCGGCCTCGCCCGGAACCTCATAGACGTAAGTCATCACTCGACCCCCGGTCGTCGTTTCCATCGTCTGACCCCGCCGGTCCGACCGGCCGCCGGTAGAGGCTGCCGAGGCCCGCGTCGGGCCGGGGGAGGCCGAACTCGGCCGCCCACCGCGGCGCCCCGCCGGTGCGGGTGATCGCGTCGCGCAGCGTCTTCCGACCGGCCGCCTCGAACTCGGCGCGCGAGGGCCAGATCACGCGGCCGTCGAGGAAATCGCCGAGGTCGGCCCTGATCCGCTCCTCGGTCCAACGCCGGTTCGCGGTCACCGGCCGAGATCCCCGCGCCAGACGTTGCCCAGCCAGACGCCCATCTCCTCCCAGCCGTTCGCGCGGTCGCGCCAGATGCGGTCGAGGATCGGCGGCATGATCCCGACGTCGTCGTCCTCGGGACGGACGAGGTCGACCCCGTCCGGCGGCGGCTCGAGCGGCCGCCCGAGGAAGATCAGGTTCAGGTCCTGGCGCCGCGCCGAGGACACGACCTCGGCGACGTAGAGCAGCGGCCCGAGCTCGATCTCGACGCCGGTCTCCTCGTGGACCTCGCGCAGCGCGGTCGTCGCGGCGCCCTCGCCCTGGTCGACCCGTCCGCCCGGCAGGGTGACGTGGTCGCGGCCGTGCCGTCGCTCGCGCGCGACGAGGATGCCGTCCCCGATCGGGACCACGGCGCGGGCGCGGACGCTGACGGGGGAGAGGCGCGCGGCCCCGTACATCTGGTCCCCCCGGCGGGAGCGGCTGTCTCGCGACACGGACCTTCTCCTCCCACTCACGCGAACACCCGGCGGTAGACGTCCTCGCCGAAGCTGGTCGAGAGCGGCGGCGCCTCGACCAGGCGGAAGGTCCGGGTCCCGTCCTCGGTCCGCTCGGCCCGCAGGAAGAGCGGATCGACGCCCGCCGCGGTCTCGAACCCGTGGGCCAGCTCGTACATGTGGGTGACGTGGATGACCTTGACCCCCGCCTGCAGCAGCGCATCGGTGACCTGACGCGCGATCTCCGATCCCTCCTGCTCGTCGGTGGCGGCGAAGGACTCGTTGAAGAGCACCATCCCGGACGGGGAGAGGGCGTCGGCGATCGCGCTCATCCGCGCGAGTTCCTCGTCGAGCTTGCCGCTCTTCATCTCGGCGTCCTCTTCGCGCTTGAAATGAGTGAAGAGCCCGTCGCGGAGGTCGGCCCGGAACGACTCGGCGGCGACGAACATGCCCGCCTGCGCCATCAGTTGGGCGAGGCCGACGCCGCGCAGGAAGGTCGACTTGCCGCCCTGGTTGGCGCCGGTGATGACGACCAGCAGCCGATCGCCGGCGACGATGTCGTTGCGCACCATCGGCGCGTCGGTCCGCAGCGCCAGGCCGAGGTCGTAGAGCCCGTGCGCCTCGAGCTCGGTCGCGCCGAGCGGCCTGACCTCGGGTACGCAGACGGGGTCGCCGCGGTCGGCCAGGCGATCGCGCAGGTTCAGGCAGCCGACGTAGAAGTCCAGCTCGACGAGGAGGGCGGTGAAGAACGCGATGACGTGGTCGGCGGACTGCTCGGCCGCCTCGGCGACGAGGTTGATGCCCTGGTCGCGCAGGTCGCCGAGCGCCTGGGCGCCCTGCTCGTCGCGCGGCGGCAGGGTGAAGCTGTAGCCGGAGCGGTCGAAGAGCGCGGCGACGCGCTCGAGCCCGTGCGGCTCGTGCTCGGGCCGGCGCAGAACGTAGTCGGTGCCTTTGCCGCCGTCGCCGAGGCGGGCGCTGATCAGGACCCCGCCTTTGAACTCGAGGCGCTTGAGGTGGGCGGCGACCTCGTCGAGGTAGGCGTCGTCGATTTCCTCGGTGACCATCGCGAAGAAGCGATCGAAGGCATCGGACTCGAAGTCGCCGCCGCTCTCGTCGGCGAGCCCGCGCAGGTCGTGCAGGTCCTCGAGCAGGACCGCCAGCAGCTTCACCGCGTGCGAGAGGACCAGTCCCGGCGAGCGCCCCAACGATCCCCAGACCTGCCGCGGCCGCCGCACGGCGCTGGTCGCGATCTCGTGCAGGCGCCGGACGGCCTCCGGGTGGGCGACGCAGTCGCGCAGGGCGGCCTGGCGGTAGTGGACGTCCTCGGTCTCCGTGAGGCCGTCGAGCAGTGCCCGCTGCGCGACCGCCGCGATCAGGTCGTCGCCGGCCGCCATCGCGTCGACGACGCCGTCGAGCCCGAGGTCTTCGATCACCGCCCGGTCGGTCGCCGAGACCTCCTCGGGGGAGCTGAAGTCGCGGCCGCGGTGCAACAGGCGCGCCTTCATCGGATCCGCTCCCTCAGCCGGTCGAAGGTCAGTCCGTATTTCTCGGCGATCGCGATCGCGTAGGCCTTGCCGTCGGCCGGGTGGCGGACGACCTTGAAGGTGCGGGTCGCCGGTTCGTCGGGATCGACGGTGCTGGTCAGGCTGACCACCTTCTCGTTCAGCGAGGCCAGCTCGTCGACGAAGGTCACGTAGACGCAGAGCAGGTCGAGCGCGGAGAGCCGTTCGAGCACCCGACGGCCGAGGAGGCGGGCGTCCTCGAGCGCGGTCGAGGAGAAGCTCTCGTTCATCACCACGATGCTGCGCGGGGTCGCCGCGTCGAGGATGCCGCGGACGCGGACGAGGTCGTCCTCGAGCTTGCCGCTCAGGTTGGAATGGTCCTCCTGGCGCTCGAAGTGGGTGAAGATGCGGTCGCCGAGGAAGAGCCGCGCCTCGCGGCCGGGGACCGGCAGGCCCAACCTCGCCAGGTAGTGGAGCTGGCCGAAGGTGCGGGCGAAGGTCGTCTTGCCACCCTGGTTGGGGCCGGAGACGACGAAGATCCGCTCCGCGCCGGAGAGGCTCCAGTCGTTGGTCACGACCGTCGCCCCGGCGCCGACGAGCTTCGCCGCGAGGCCCAGGTCGAAGGTCTCGGCGGCCGCGATCTCCTTCGTCGCGGCGTCGACCAGCGGCTCGCAGAAGTCGAGCCCGGCGCGGCGCAGCGGCTCGATGTGATCGAGGTAGGCGAGGTAGAACTGGAGCTCGCGGTCGAGGCGCGTGATCACCGGGTCGAGGAAGTCGGCGCGCTCCGCGGCGAAGCGCTCGAGGTCGCCGAAGACCTCCGGGTTCAGCCGCGCGACGAGGTCGAAGATCTGCCCCTCGACGTGGTTCATCTGCGGGTCGCGGTCGTAGCGGAACCGGTAGCCCTTGACCTCGCCCTGGCGGAAGCGGGCGAAGGTGGTGCGGATCTCCTCGCCGTAGTCGATCTCGCCGTCGTAGTCGTCGACGTGCACCCGATCGCCGCGGATCTGGACCGTGTAACGGATCGCCCCCAGCTGCGCGGCGATCCGCCCCTGCCGCTCGCCGAGCGAGAGGAAGTCGGGCGTCTCGCCCAGGTCCCTCAGGTGCCGCGCGAGCGAGTGGAGGCCGACCGATTCCCCGGGCCGCTCGGCCAGCTCGCGGGCGAGTGCGTCGATCGTCTCGCGATAGAGGCCGACCGCCTGCAGGAACCAGGCCTGGCGCTGGCGCGGGTGCCGGGTCCCGTCGGCGCGGTCGAGCGCCTTCCGCATCCGCTCCATGCCGGCGGCGAAGGCGTCGACCTTCGCGCGGATCTCGTCGTCTTCGAGATCGCGCAGGACTTCATGGCGGTACTCGATCGCCTCCTGCTCGTCGAGCAGGGCGAGGAAGAACGGCCGCAGGTCGAAGCTCGGCCGCAGCGCGGTGATCGCCTCGATCACCTGGTCGAGGTTGAGGTCGTGGAGGCAGTCGGGCGCCGCGACCTCCTCGAGCCCGGCGGGCGTCGCCCCCGGCGCGAACAGGATGCTCTCGAAGCCTGCGGCCACCTCGGGCTCGTCGGGTTTCATCGCGCTGATGGTCACTGATCCTCCTCGGGTCGATCCGATCCTGGGGAACAGAGGCCATCAGCGGCTGAGCCGCGGTTTGAGCGAGCCTCATCGCTCGGTGGAGACGGTACACGAAGCGATACCCGGAAGGCCAGGGGTTTGACACATCGCGATCGAGGGGAACACACTGCGCCGATGAGGATCCGACGCGTGAGGCTCGACGTGGACTGGGCGATCAGCGGCCCCGGCATCGAGGCCGTCGCCGCGGCGATCGACGCGGTCGAGGGGGTCGAGGCGGCGACCGTGACGATCACCGAGATCGACATCGAGACGATCGGCACCGACGTCGTGGTCGAGGGTGACGGCTTCGCGCTGAGGGAGCTGGTCGAGGCGATCGAAGGCGCCGGCGCCGTCGTCCACAGCATCGACCAGCTGTCCTTCGGGGAGCGGATCGCGGAGCACGTGCCGCGGGTGCGATGAGCCGGCTGCCCGGCGCGGCGCTGCTGCCGATCGCGCTCGGCCTCGCCGACGGCATCCTCAACGCGCTGACCCTCGCCGCCGCCAACCTGGTCGGCTCCGGCGGCCACATCGACGTCGGCCTGGCGCTGCGGATCTCGGCCGCGGCGCTGGTCACGGCGGGCTTCGCGGTCTTCGTCGCCGAGTACTCGGATGCCCGCGGCGCCCTGCGGCGCGCCTCCCGGCAGCTGAACATGAGCAACGAGCGGGGCCTGGTCGAAACGCAGCTCGGACGCTCGGCGCTGCGCAGCGCGGTGATGCAGTCGGCGATCGCCGCCGCGGCCAGCATGTTCGGCGCGCTGGCGCCGCTCCTCCTCGCCGCGGCGCTGCCCGGTCCGGGCTGGATCGCGGCCGTGGTCGCGATCGTCGCGCTCGGCTTCCTCGGTGCCGGGCTGGCGACGGCGGTCCTCGGCAATCGATTGATCTGGGCCGCCGCTCTGGTGCTCGGCGGGATCCTCGTCACGGCGCTCGGCGCCTGGCTGAAGATCGCTTGAGCCGCCCCCTCATCGGGTATGGTCAGCGCAGTCAGATGATGCCCTGACGTAGAGGCACGGCCTCTCGAACCGCCGGAGAAACGGCTGATGGCCTCTTTCGCAAAACCGCAACGTCGCGAAAGGAGCCCCTGAGTGCCAATCCTCCCGGACTGGGTCGTCCAGCTGCTCCAAGTCGCGACGGTCCTCGTCTTCGCGCCGCTCGTCAGCGGCGTGATCGCCCGCGCCGAGGCGATCATCCAGCAGCGCCGGGGCCCGCGGATCCTGCAGCCCTACCACGACATCGCCAAGCTGCTGCGCAAGGAGACCGTGCTGCCCGGGCCCTCCGGGCCGCTCTTCCGCGCCGCGCCCTACGTCGCCTTCGCCGCCTACGCGACGGTGCCGCTGCTGATCCCGGTGCTGACGAACTTCGGGCTGCCGCTCGGCTACATGGGCGACATCCTCGGCGGTGGCCTGATCCTCGGGCTGGCGAGCTGGGTCGTCTCGCTCGCCGCGATCGACAGCGGCAGCCCCTACGCGCAGCTCGGCTCCTCGCGCCTGCGCACCTTCGGCGCCCTGAACGAGCCGACCGTGATCTTCGTGATCTTCACCGTCGCCCTGATCACCCACACCGACCTGCCCTACGTGATGGGGGAAACGCTGCGCTCCGGGACGGTCGAGGTGCTGCGGCCGAGCCACCTCCTGATCGCCGCCGCCTTCTTCATGCTCGTCCTCAACGAGAGCGGCCGGATCCCGGTGCAGAGCCACGGCGGGACGCTCGAGTTCGGGATGATCGAGGAGGCGCGGGTGCTCGAGCACTCGGGGCCGGGGCTGGCCTTCCTGCGCTGGGGCTCGCACGTCAAGCAGCTGGTCCTCTACGTGATCCTGGTCAACGTGCTGGTCGCGCCCTGGGGCCTGGCGAGCAGCGGCGACCTCGGCGAGGTCCTGATCGCGATCGCGCTTCTGCTCGGCAAAGCGGCGGTGGTCGGCGCGGCGGTGGTGGTGATCGAGTCGAGCTTCGCCAAGCTGCGGCTCTACAAGATCCCCGAGTTCACCGTGGCGAGCTTCCTCTTCGCCGTGCTGGCGGTGGTGATCTTCATCTTCCAGCCGAGCTTCGGCGACCGCACCCTGACCGTCTTCGGCGCCGCGGCGACGATCACCGCGGTGGCGGTGCTGCTGCTGGAGCTCGGCATGCTGCGCTCGCAGGAGGTCTGGGAGCAGCTGCGGCTCTATTCGCTCGGCTCCTTCGTCGTCGCCGGCCTGGCCGTGGCGACCGCCGCCGAAGGGCTCGGCGACTCGAGCCTCTACGCGCTGGCCGCGATCACGGTGGCGTTGAAGGCGATCACCTTCCCGCTCGGGATCGGCTACGTCCTGCGCAACCTGGAGACCGACCCGCGGGTGCCCTCGGTGGTCGGCGTGCCGACCGCGATCCTGCTGGCGATCGTCCTCTCCGGGTTCAGCTTCATCGCCCTCCACGACGTCCACATCGGCAGCCTCGCGGCGCTGCCGCTGTCGGCACTGCCGGTCGCCGTCGCCGGCGTCCTCGTCGCCCTCCTGCTGATGGTGCTGCGGCCGCACGCCCCGTCGCAGCTGCTCGGCTTCCTCGTGCTCGAGAACGCGGTCTCGGTCGGCAGCCTCGTGATCGCCCCGGGCCTGCCGCTGATCCTCGCCCTGCTGTTGCTCTTCGACGTGCTGATCGGCGTGCTCGTCTTCGTCGTCCTGGTCCAGTACCTGGCGGTCGAGAAGACGGCGGTGCGGACCGACATCCTGAACAGGCTGACCGGTTGATGAGCGCGGAGCGACCAAGCGTGCATCTCTGGTTCTTCGCGCCGGGAGCGAAGCGCGAGGCGTGGCGATGAGCTGGGCGCCGATCCTGATCCTCGTCGCGCCGCTGGTCGCCGCCGGGCTCTCGCTCGCGGACGGCCGGCGATTCGCCCGCGCGGCCACCTGCGTCGCCTCGCTGCTCTGCCTCGCCGCCGCGATCGTGCTCGCGATCAAGGTCGAGCACGGCCGGGTGATCGCGCTCGCCTCGGAATGGATCCGGCTCGACTCGCTCGGCGCCGTCTTCCTGCTCGCCACCTCGCTGCTCTACGCGATCGCCGCCTTCTTCTCGATCGGCTACCTCGGCGGCCAGGCGGCGGAGACCGGCTTCGCGAGCTTCGCCCGGCGCTACTTCTTCCTCCTCAACCTGTTCGGCTGGAGCATGCTGGCGGTGCCGCTCGCAGGTGACTTCGGCTCGCTGTGGGTGGCGATCGAGCTGACCACGATCCTCTCGGCGCTGATGGTCGCCCTCGACCGCACCGACGCCGCCCTGGAGGCCTCCTGGAAGTACGTCCTGATCGCCTCCAGCGGGCTCGGCATCGCCCTGCTCGCGATCATCATCCTGTACGCGGCCGGGACGCCGGCGCTGGGCGAGGACTACGTGCCCCGCTTCGTCCGCGTGCTCGGCGCCGCCGGCGGATTCTCCGACGACGCGGTCCGCCTTTCCTTCGTCCTCGCCGTCGTCGGCTTCGGCACCAAGGTCGGCTTCGTCCCCACCCACACCTGGCTGCCCGACGCCCACTCGGAGGCGCCGGCCCCGGTCTCGGCGCTGCTCTCCGGCTCGCTGCTGGCGGCGGCGTTCTACGGCGTCCTGCGCTTCTTCCAGGTCGCCGTCGCCGCCGGCGACCGCGCCTTCGCCGAGCACGTCCTGGTCGTCTTCGGCGCCGTCTCCTTGGTCGCCGCCAGCCTCTTCGTCCTGCGCCAGGGCAACTACAAGCGCCTGCTCGCCTACTCCTCGATCGAGCACATGGGGGTGATCGCGCTCGGGGTCGGCTTCGGCGCGCCGATCGCCGTCGCCGGCGCCCTCCTCCACGTGATCACCCACGCCTCGGCCAAGGGCCTCGCCTTCTTCGGCGCGGGCTCGCTGCTGCGCCGCTACGACACCAAGGAGGTCGACGAGGTGCGGGGGGCGGCGACGCTGGCGCCGTGGAGCGGGCCGATCTTCCTCGCCGCCGCGCTGGCGCTCTGCGGGCTGCCGCTCTCGGGCGTCTTCCGCAGCGAGTTCGAGATCGTCTCCGGCGGCTTCGCCGAGCCCGCCTACGTCGGCGTCGCGATCCTGATCGTCTTCGTCAACCTCGCCTTCTTCGGCGTCCTCTGGCACGCCGCGCGGATGGTCCTCACCCCGGCCCCCGAGGGGGCGGTGCCGCACGAGGCGAGCGCCTGGATGGTCGGCGCGATGCTCTGCTGCCTGTTCGTCGTCGTCGCCCTCGGTGTCCACCTGCCGGGCGACCTCGCGACCCTGCTGAACAACGCCGCCGAGCGGCTGAGGGCCCCGACCGCATGAGCGCGATGCCGACCGAGGACATCCCGACCCGGCTGCCGGACTGGCTGCCCGGGCACCTCGGCTGCGAGGCCGAGCCGGGCCCGCCGGGTGAGCTCCGCCTGCTCGCCGACCAGCTCGGCTTCGGCCGCGCGGCGGGGATCCTCCGCGAGGCGGGCGGCAGGCTGATCTCGCTCTTCCTCGCCTCCCGCCCGGAGCCGTCGCTGGTCGCGGCGATCGCCCTGCGCGGGCACGTCGTCCTCCTGCGCACGCCCTACCGGGGGGAGCTCGGGTACCGCGACCTCGGTGACTCCTGGCCCGCCGCCGCCTGGCCCGCGGCCGAGCTGGCGGAGCGCGAGGGCGTCCGCTTCGTCGGTCGTCGCGAGGGGCGCCGGCTGACCGAGCCCGACGCCGACCGACTCGACCGCCGCGTCGACGGCTTCGACGTCTTCACCATCCCCTACGGCCCGGTCCGCTCCGGCATCTTCGAGGCGATCCAGTTCCAGATCGAGACCGGGGGAGAGGACGTCCCGCGGCTCGAGACCCGGCCCTTCTTCAAGCACCGGGGGATGGAGGGGCGCTTCGAGGGGCTCGACCCCGACCAGGGTGCCTACGTCGCCGAGCGGGTCGCCGGGATCGCCTCGGTCGCCTACGCGAACGCCTTCGCCCAGGCGGTCGAGCGCGCCCTCGGGGTGAAGCCGCCGGCGCGGGCCGAGCGCTGGCGCGCCGTCCACGCCGAGCTCGAGCGGCTCGCCAACCACCTCGACGTGGTCGCCAAGGAGGCCGAAACGACGGCGCTCTTCGTCGGCCAGGCCCGCTTCCAGACGCTGAAGGAAAACGTGATGCGGCTGCGGGCGGCGCTCTGCGGCAGTCGCTTCGGTCGCGGCGTCGTCGTCCCCGGCGGCGTGCGGCTCGAGGGCCGCGTCGACCTCGGCGCGCTGCTCGGCGCGCTCGACGCCTTCGAGCGCGAACTGCGCCGCGACCGCAGGCTCTTCCTCGGCACCGCCTCGATGACCGACCGGCTGATCGGCAGCGGCCGGCTCGACCGCCGCACGGTCGAAGACTTCGGTGCCGTCGGTCCGCTCGCCCGCGGCTCGGGGGTGTCGACCGACGCCCGCCACGAGCGCCCCTACGGCGACTACCACCGCCTCGGGCTGCAGGTCGTCACCGCCCGGGAAGGGGACGCGATGGCGCGGGTCGAGGTGCGCTTCGGCGAGATGACCGAGTCCCTGCGGATCCTGCGCCAGGCGATCGACCAGCTGCGCCGGCACGACGGCGAGCTGCGGGTGGACCTGCCGCCGGGCGACGGCGAGGCGCTCGGCTGGGCCGAGGCGCCGCAGGGTGAGCTGGCGATCTGGGTCGAGCTCGAGGCGGGCCGGCTGCGCCGGGTGCGGATCGCCTCGCCCTCCTTCCGCAACTGGGCGCTCTTCGACCACGCCTTCCCGCAGGACGTCCTCACCGACTTCGCCTTCATCGAGCACTCCTTCGGGCTGACGCCGGCGGGGGCCGATCGCTGATGCTGGAGTGGATCGCACGCGGGCTGCGGCGGCGGCGGGTGACCACCCGGTACCCGCGCCGGCCGGAGCGGCCCTTCGACGGCTTCCGCGGCCGCGTCGAGGTCCTCGATCCCGGAGCAGGCGACCGTGAGATGGCGGCGATCTGCCCGACCGGCGCGATCGAGGTCGACGGCGAGGATTGCGTGCGCTTGGACCGCGGCCGCTGCATCCTCTGCGGCGCCTGCGTCGAAGCCTTCCCCGAGCACTTCGCCTTCGCCCAGGGAGACGATGCCTACGAGACCGCCGCGCGCACGCGCGGCGGTCTCGTCGTCGGCGACGTCGGGACCAACCGCGAGGAGCCGGTGCGCGAGGCGCTCGGCCGCCAGGTCCGGGCGCTGCGCCGCTCGATCCACATCCGCCACCTCGACGCCGGCTCCGACGGCGCCGAGGAGTGGGAGATCCAGTCGCTCACCAATCCCCATCACGACATCCAGCGGCTCGGCCTGTACTTCACCGCCTCGCCCCGCCACGCCGACGTGCTGCTCGTCACCGGCGGCGTCACCGGGCCGATGCACGAGCCGCTGCTGCGGGCCTGGGAGGTGATGCCGGAGCCGAAGGCCCTGGTCGCGGTCGGCACCGACGCCTGCTCGGGCGGCCTCGCCGCGGCGGAGGGCCGGGTGGCGGGCGGCGTCGACCAGGTCCTCCCGGTCGACGTCTACGTGCCCGGCTCGCCGCCCGCCCCGATCGCGATCCTGCACGGCCTCCTGCTCGCGGTCGGGCTGATCGCCGAGGGGGGAGCACGATGACGGTCGTCTACGCCGTCGCGATGGCGGCGCTGGTGCTCGCGCCGTTCGCCGCGACCCGCTTCGCCCGCACCGCCGCCGCGCTCGCGACGCTCGGCTGCGTGGGGCTGGTCGCGGTCGGGATCGCGGCGGCGCTCGGCACCCCGGCGACGCTCCAGCTCGGCAGTTGGATCGGCTTCGGGCACAGCGCCCTGCGCGCCGACGGCCTCGCCGGCATCTTCCTCGCGCTCACCGGCGTCACCGGCGCCGCCACCTCGCTCGCCTACGGCGAGCTCTCGCCGGGGAGGTGGCTGACCGGTCTGCACGCGGTGCTGGTCGCCGCGGTCGCGATCGCGATCGGCGCCGACAACGGCTTCCTCTTCCTGTTGGCCTGGGAGATCCTCACCGTGGTCATCTTCCTGCTGGCGAGCGCCGACCGCGACCGTCCCGGCGCCCTCCTCGCGGCCTACCTCACCGCCGGGCTGACCAAGATCGGCGGCGCCGCGCTGCTGGCGGCGATCGCCCTCCTCTACGCGAAGACCGGCAGCTTCTCGCTCGGGGTCTGGGAGGCGGCCCACCTCGGCGCCGGGACCGCGGGGGTCCTCTTCGCCCTCTTCCTCGTCGCCTTCGGGACGAAGGTCGGGGTGCTGCCGTTGCAGGGCGCGCTGCCGGCGGGCTACGGCTCCGCCCCGCGGCTCGGCGCCGCCTCGCTCTCGGTCGCCCTCTGCGCCGGCTACTACGGGCTCTGGCGCTTCGTCTTCGAGATCGCCGGGCCGCTGCCGGTCTGGTGCGGCGACGCGCTCCTGATCGTCGGGCCGATCACCGCCGCCGCCGGAATCCTTTACGCGATCACCCAGGACGACCTCCGTCGCTTCCTCGGTTTCTCGACCGTCGAGCACGCCGGGATCGTCCTGGTCGGCTTCGGGGTCGCCCTCCTCGGGCAGGCCGCGGGCAACGAGCGCCTCGCCGCCGCCGGCCTCCTGGCGGCGACGCTCCACGTCTGCGCCCACGGCATCTCGAAGACCCTGGCACTGATCGTCGTCGATCGGGTGGGGGTAGCGACCGGCGAGGGGGGTCTCGACCCCTTGGGTGGCCTCGCCGGTCCCCTGCCCGTCTCCGGGGCGGGCTTCGGCGTCGCCTGCCTGACCCTCGCCGCGATCCCGCCGCTCGGCGGCTTCGTCAGCGAGTGGTTCACCTTCGAGGCACTATTGCAGGGCTTCCGCATGCCGACGCTCCTCTCCCAGCTCCTCTGCGCGCTCGCCGCGGCGATGCTCGCGCTCACCGCCGGGCTCGGGTTGCTCGCCTTCGCCAAGCTCTACGGCTTCGCCTTCCTCGGCAGGGCGCGGACCGCCTTCGCCGGGCTGCGCGAACCGAGCCGCCTCGCCCTCGGCGTCGTGCCCATCGGCATCGTCGGCCTGCTGCTGGGGGCCGCCGCGCCCTGGGAGATCGACCTGCTCGGCGCCGGCCTCGAACGGGTCCTCGGCCTCGATCCGGCGGCGACCGCGATCAAACATCCGCTCACGCTCGGGCCGGTCTTCCCCGACTTCTCGGTCCTGGCGCCGACCTGGCTGGCGATCGTGCTGCCCACCTTCGCCCTGATCGCGGTCGCGATCGCGCTGGTCGCGCGGCGCCAGGGCCCGCGCCGGGCGCCGGTCTGGGTGACGGGCTCGGGCGCCGAGCTGGTCGCGGTCCAGTACCGGCCGTCGGCCTACTCCAATCCGATCCGCGTCGTCCTGCGCGGTTACCTCGGCTACCGCAGCGAGCTGGTCGAGGGGCCCGCCGACGATCGCGGCCCGACCTTCGAGCTGCGCACGCGGGTCGTCCTCGCCGTCGAAGAACTTGTCTACCGCCCGCTGGCGGCGGCGGCGCTGGCCCTCGCGGCCGGCATCCGTCGCTTCCAGTCGGGGCGCCTGTCCTCGTACATCCTCTACATGCTGGCGGTATTGATCGTGATCCTCGCCCTCATCCCCGCGCTGCACTGATGTTTCAGCGCATCCTCATCGCATGGGACGGCTCCTCGGTGGCGCTCCGCGCCTTCGACGTCGCCATCGACATGACCCGGAGATTCGAAGGCGAACTGGTCGCCGTCTCGATCGCCCACTCGCCCGCCCACGCCGAGACCGAGGCCGACCGCAGCGAGTCCGCCGCGGCGGCGCGGCGCTACCTGGAGACGACCTTCGCCGAGGTCAGCGACCGCGCCGAGCGCGCCGGCGTCGACGTCCGCCAGCAGGTGATCGAGGGCGAGGACGCGACCAGGGCGCTCGTCGACCACGCCCACGACGAGGGCTTCGACCTGATCGTCGCCGGCCACCATCACGAGCGGCGGGTCGGGCGGATGCTCTTGCGCGGGGTCCCGGAGAGCCTCGTCGGCAGCTCGCGGGTGCCGATCCTGATCGTCCCGGAGCCGGATTGACCGATGGGAAGAGATCGACGCGAGTTGGCCGCGATCTTCGCGGGAGGGGCACTGGGCACCCTGGCGCGGGCCGGGCTGGCCGAAGCGCTCCCGCACGCCGCCACCTCCTGGCCCTGGCCGACCTTCATCGTCAACGTGGTCTCGGTGTTCCTGCTCGGGTACTTCGTCACCCGGCTGCAGGAGCGCCTGCCGCTCTCGAGCTACCGGCGGCCATTCCTCGGCACCGGCATCTGCGGCGGCCTCTCGACCTTCTCGACGATGCAGGTCGAGGTGGTGAAGATGCTCGACGCCGGCGCCTATGGGCTGGTGGCCGCATATCTCGCGGCGAGCGTTGCCGCCGGTCTGATCGGGATCCACTTCGCCACCTCCGCGGTGCGCCGCCTGAGGTTGCGCGGGTGAGCGTGCTCGTCTGGGTAGGGGTCGCCTTCCTGGGCGGGGTCGGGGCGTGCGCGCGCTTCCTCCTCGACGTCACGGTCGCCTCGCGCTCGCCCTGGGACTTCCCGCTCGGGACCTTCGTCGTCAACATCAGCGGCGCCTTCGTCCTCGGCTTCCTCTCGGGGATCGCGCTCGAAGGCAACGCCGAGCTCCTCGCCGGGACGGCGACGATCGGCTCCTACACGACCTTCTCCACCTGGATGCTCGAGACGCATCGGCTGGGCGAGGACGGGGAGGGGACCCTGATGGCCCTGAACGTCGTCGCCGGCCTGGCGGTCGGCATCGGGGCGGCGGCGCTCGGACGCGCGATCGGAGGTGCGCTGTGAACGGCTCGGTCTCGGTCGACGAGGAATCGCTCAAGCTCACCACCTACTTCGGCGAGCGCGATCGTCTCGACGGCGAGCTGGTCGCCGACGGGCTGCTGGACCTCTACGGCAGGGCGAAGGTGGAGACCAGCATCCTGATGCGGGGGACGGAGGGCTTCGGACTGAAGCACCACCTCCGCACCGACCGCCTGCTGAGCCTCTCCGAAGACCTTCCCCTGGTGTCGGTCGCGGTCGATACGCGGCCGCGGATCGAGGCCGTGCTCGACGACATCGTCGCGATGAAGCGGAAGGGTCTGGTGACGCTCGAGCGCGCCCGGCTCCTCAGCGGCGAGATCGTCGAGGCGTCGCTGCCCGAGCGGCTCCACGAGGCGACGAAACTGACGATCTACGTCGGCAGGCAGGAGCGGGTCTACCGGGCGCCCGCCTTCATGGCGATCTGCGACCTCCTCTATCGGCGCGGGATCGCGGGTGCCACCGCCTTCCTCGGGGTCGACGGGACGGTCCGCGGGGAGCGCGAGCGCGCCCGCTTCTTCGGCCGCAACCGCGACGTGCCGATGATGGTGATCGCGGTCGGCGACGGGGAGCGGATCGCCCACGTCCTGCCCGAGCTCGGCGGCCTCCTGCGCAGGCCGCTGCTGACGCTTGAGCGGGTCCGCGTCTGCAAGCGCGACGGCGAGCTGCTCGAGCGGCCGCACGCGCTGCCGAGCGCCGACGAGCGGGGCTTCGAGATCTGGCAGAAGCTGATGGTCTACAGCTCCGAGGCCGCCAAGCACGAGGGCCATCCGATCCACACCGCCCTGATCCGCCGGCTGCGCGAAGGCGGGATCGCCGGGGCGACGGCCCTGCGCGGCATCTGGGGCTTCCACGGCGACCACGCGCCGCACGGCGACCGGGCGCTCTCGCTGACCCGCCACGTGCCGGTGACCACGATCGTCATCGACAGACCCGACCGGATCGCCGCCGCCTTCGACATCGTCGACGAGGTGACCGCGGAGAGCGGCCTCGTCACCAGCGAGATGGTCCCCGCGATGACCACGGTCCACGAGGACGAGAGGCGGGGCGGGCTGAGGCTGTCCCGCCACCACCTTTGAGCGAGGGGACGTGCGGGTCGTGCCGGGGAGAAGCGCATGATCGGTCACGAAGGCGAGTGGTCCGTGACGAGGCCCCATGGAAGGTCACGGTCCCGTCCCACTTCCACATCACGCCCCACGACGTCCGTGCACTTGTACCGCCCATAGGGGGCACAACTGCACGGACGTCCCTCCGCCTGATGTGGACCCGTGACGTTCCTGGCGGAACCGTGACGGAAGCCCGCACCTCCTCCCGTCCCTATGCCCGCCTCCCCACGGAACCCGCCCGGGACCAACTCGGACGGCCTGATGGCTCGGGGTCGACAAAGGTCCCGGCCGATCGGCCCGAAAGCTTCCGTCGAGGGCCGTTGAAAGGATCGCCGCCGGCGAGGCGACCCAAGAGGAGCTCGTCGCCTGGCTCGAACGCCGGACGGCTCTGCCCGGCTGAACGCCAGGGACCCGGTGGCAGACGCGATCGTCAGCGGCGATAAGGACCTGCTCGACGCTTCGTCCCAGAGACCCGCATTCAGCTTGGGAAGCCGGCCGGCGGGTGATCTACGGAGACGGGGCAGCCAGGACTCGAACCTGGAATCGCCGGTTTTGGAGACCGGTGCCTTAGCCAATTGGGCCACTGCCCCAGAGGGAGACGGATCGTAACGGGGGGGGGGAGGTCGGCGTCAGGTGGGTCGGGTCGGGCACGGAGCGGGCGCCGCTCGGTGATGGGGACGACCGGGAGGCGAGCTCTGTGGCGACGCCAGCCAAACCCGATCACCCGCTCGGCGATTCCTATTTGACGCTCGACGC
>DASZUH010000198.1:0-7997 GCA_035547715.1 Solirubrobacterales bacterium | reverse complement strand
ATCGCCTCAGGCGAGCACCACGTCGGCTTCGGCTCGGTCGATTAGGGGCGGGGAGGGTTCGGGACGCCGCAAGCCGGCGCCCGGGCCTGGCGGCCGGCCCGGGGTTGGCGGCCGTCCGAGTTGCGCCCGGCCTTCTCGGTGGCGACCCTGGCAGGTTGAGGCCGCCACCGAGAAGGCCGGGTCCGTGGGGAGTGAGGAGGGTTCGTGACGGGCGCGGGGAGACGCGCAGGGTCCTCCACGAAGTGCGCGCCTCCCGTCACGAAGACTCCGGGAACGTCCCGGATCTCCATCCGCCGAGATCACGATGTCGAGTTTGACCTGGCCATAGCAAGGTCAAAACACGCATCGTGTCCCCGCCCGATGTGGAACCGTGACGGAAGCCCGGAGATCGTGGCGAACCCTTCACCTTCCCTGCGGAACCCTCACGTCCCGGGCGTCTCGTGGCGGCCACAACCTGCCAGGGCCGCCACCGAGAAGGCCGGGCGCACCTCGGACGGCCGCCCCCGCCGCGAATCGAGTCCGGGGCGCCGCCTTGCAGCCGCCCAAGGCCGTCCTCCCTACCCGCTGTAGACCCACGCATACCGCTTCGCGTCGCGCTCGTGGGCCCGCTCTTTTGCCTTCAGGAAGGCGAGGTTGCGGGTCCGGCAGGCGCGCTGGTGGCACTCGACGAGCGCCCGCTTCTTGGCGTGGTGGGCGGTCGGGTGGTCGTAGGAGACGCCGACCTTGCCGGTCCGCGGGTTGACCGCGATCGGCGCCCCGGTCGGCGGCCGCGAGGGCCGGGACGGTGAGCGCCGGCAGCGCCTCAGGACTGCGGGAGCGCCCAGAAGGCGATCACCGAGAAGTGCAGGATCGCGGCGGCGAGGACGAAGGCGTGGAAGACCTCGTGGTAGCCGAAGATCGCCGGGTTCGGGTTCGGTCTCTGGACCGCGTAGATGACCGCGCCCGCGGTGTAGAGGACGCCGCCGCCGACGAGCAGCAGGGCGCCGGTCGGGCCGAGCGAGCTCCAGAGGTCGGGGAAGGCGGCGACGGCGACCCAGCCGATCGTCAGGTAGACGGCCGCCGAGACCCACTTCGGGTGGCCGATCCAGACCATCTCGACGATCGCGCCGGCGATCGCGCCGACCCAGACGGCGACCAGGATCGCGGTGGCCAGAGGACCGCTCATGACCAGGAGCGCGAACGGCGTATAGGTGCCGGCGATGAGGAAGAAGATCATCGAGTGATCGAGGCGGCGCATCCAGGTGCGCACGCTCGGGCGCTTCCAGTTGACCCGGTGGTAGAGGGCGCTGGTGCCGAGCAGGGCCGAGAGGCTGATCGCGTAGATGCCGACCGCCAGGGTCGCCTTCGGCGTCTTGGCGAAGAAGATCAGGGCGGCGCCGAAGACGAGCGAGACGAAGAAGGCCCACTCGTGCGAGACACCGCGCAGCTTGGGTTTGACCGCGGCGATCGCCTCGGCGGTCGCCTCCTTGGCGGCGGCGACCCGCTCGCCGGCCGCCTCGCGGGCGTCCCGGGTCGCCTCGTTGACGGCCTCGCGGGCGTCGCGGGCGCGCTCGTTGACGGCCTCGCGGGCGTCCCGCGCGGCCTCGTTGACGGCGTCGCGGGCCTCACGGGCGCGCTCGTTGACCGCGTCGCGGGCATCGCGCGCACGGTCCCCCATCGATTCGGCGCCGCGGCGGAAGTCGTCGACCATTCGCTGAGGGTACTCGGCCCCGCCTAACTTTCGCCCGTAATGCGGGGTTGTCACAATATGTAGTCCAGGTCAGGTGCCCGACGAGGGTCAAAATCACCGTTTCCGTCCGACGCTGGGAGGAACCTCGTCAACCCCTAAAGCCGCCTGCGAGAGGAGCAGTTCCAGATGTCCAAGACCGCCACCACCAGTCTCAAAAACGGTCTGCGGGGCCTCTCCGTGGAGCGTCGTTTCTCCACCCCCGGCGTGCATCCTTTCGACCAGATCGAGTGGGAGATCCGGGATGCGCTGATCGGCGACCCCGCCAAGCCCGCGTTCGAGCAGCGCGGCGTCGAGTTTCCCAAATCCTGGTCACAGAACGCGACCAACATCGTCGCCCAGAAGTACTTCCGCGGCCGCCTCGGCAGCCCCGAGCGGGAGAGCTCGGTCAAACAGATGATCGGCCGCGTCGCCGGGACGATCGCCGGCTGGGGGCGCGCGGGCGGCTACTTCGCCTCGGTCGAGGATGCCGAGGCGTTCGAGATGGAGCTGACCGCGATCCTGCTGGGCCAGAAGGCGGCCTTCAACTCGCCGGTCTGGTTCAACGTCGGCTTCGAGGAGCAGCCGCAGTGCTCGGCCTGCTTCATCCTCAGCGTCGACGACACGATGGAGTCGATCCTCGACTGGAACACCAAGGAGGGGATGATCTTCCGCGGCGGCTCCGGCTCCGGCATCAACCTGTCGAACATCCGCAGCTCCCACGAGCACCTCTCGAAGGGCGGCCTCGCCTCCGGCCCGGTCAGCTTCATGCGCGGCGCCGACGCCTGGGCGGGCACGATCAAGTCGGGCGGCAAGACGCGGCGCGCGGCGAAGATGGTCGTCCTTGACGTCGACCACCCGGACATCGAGGACTTCATCTGGTGCAAGGCCAAGGAGGAGGAGAAGGCGGCCGCCCTGCGCGACGCCGGCTTCGACATGTCGATCGACGGTGAGGGCTTCACCTCGATCCAGTACCAGAACGCCAACAACTCGGTGCGAGTCACCGACGCGTTCATGGAGGCGGTCGCCGCCGACGAGGACTGGCACCTGACCGCCCGCACCGACGGCTCGACGATCAAGACGCTGCGCGCCCGCGACCTGATGAACCAGATCGCCGACGCCGCCTGGCGCTGCGCCGATCCGGGCATCCAGTACGACACCACGATCAACCGCTGGCACACCAGCCCCGAGTCGGGCCGGATCAACGCCTCGAACCCGTGCAGCGAGTACATGCACGTCGACAACTCGGCCTGCAACCTGGCCTCGCTCAACCTGATGAAATTCCGCCTCGCCGACGGCAGCTTCGACGTCGACGACTTCGAGCACGCGGTCGACATCGTCTTCCTCGCGCAGGAGATCGTCGTCGGCCCGTCGAGCTACCCGACCGAGGAGATCGGCGTCAACGCGCGCGCCTTCCGCCAGCTCGGGCTCGGCTTCGCCAACCTCGGCGCGCTGCTGATGGCCGACGGCATGCCCTACGACTCCGACGAGGGTCGCAACGTCGCCGCCGCGATCACCGCGCTGATGACCGGCCGCGCCTACCGCCAGTCGGCGCTGATCGCCGCCGGGGCGACCGGTCCCTACGAGGAATACGAGAAGAACCGCGAGGGCCACAACGGGGTCATGCGGATGCACCGCGACGCCGCCTACGACGTCGACGGCACGGGCATCAAGGGCGACCTGCTGGCGGCGGCGCAGCGGTCCTGGGACGAAGCGGTCGAGCTCGGCGAGGAGCACGGCTACCGCAACGCGCAGGCGACCGTCTTCGCCCCGACCGGGACGATCAGCTTCCTGATGGACTGCGACACGACCGGCATCGAGCCGGATTTCTCGCTGGTCAAGTTCAAGGAGCTGGTCGGCGGCGGCTCGATGACGATCGTCAACCGCTCGGTGCCGCTGGCGCTGCAGACGCTCGGCTACTCGCAGAGCGAGATCGACCAGATCGACGCCTACATCGCCGAGAAGAACACGATCGTCGGGGCGCCGGGGCTGCAGGACGAGCACCTGCCGGTGTTCGACGTCGCGGTCGGCGAGCGGGCCATCTCCTACACCGGCCACATCGACATGATGGCCGCGACCCAGCCGTTCCTCTCGGGGGCGATCTCGAAGACCGTCAACCTGCCCGAGTCGGCGACGATCGAGGACATCGCCGACGCCTACACGCGCGGTTGGGAAGGCGGCCTGAAGGCGCTCGCGATCTACCGCGACGGCTCGAAGACGGCGCAGGCGCTGCGCACCGACGCGCAGAAGGACAAGGAGGCGGAGGTCGAGGAGGCCGTCGTCGCCGGCCCGGTCCGCAAACGGATGCCGCAGGAGCGCGAATCGATCACCCACAAGTTCAACATCGCCGGGCATGAGGGCTACATCACCGCCGGCAAGTACGAGGACGGGACCGTCGGCGAGATCTTCCTCACCGACATCGGCAAGGAGGGCTCGACGATGCGCGGGCTGCTCAACGCCTTCGCCACGGCGATCTCGCTCGGCCTGCAGTACGGGGTGCCGCTCGAAGACTTCGTGCGGAAGTTCAGCTACATGCGCTTCGACCCGGAGGGCATGACGCAGAACCCGGAGATCCCCTTCGCCAAATCGATGCCCGACTACATCATGCGCTGGCTCGCCAGCCGCTTCATCGACGACGTCGAGACGCTCGAGGAACTAGGGATCATGACCCAGGAGGTGCGCGGCAAGAAGGAAGCCGAGACCTCGCAGCTCGGGCTCGGCATCTCGACCGACACGGCCGGCCCCGCCAACGGCGGCAACGGCAACGGCGGCGCGGCGAAGCCGGCCTCGGCGGCGTTCACCGAAACTCCCCCGGTCCGGCCCGCGCGGATGCAGGGCCTGGAGCTCGGCCCGGCCTGCGACCAGTGCGGAGGCATGATGCAGCGGACGGGCAGCTGCTACACGTGCCCCTCCTGCGGTAACAACACCGGCTGCGGCTGAGCCGCCTGAGGCCCTATGGCACGGCGCGCTGCCGCACCCGCGGCTTCGCGTCGCGCAGAGCACTGCCGCTTCGCCGTGTGCACGCCATCGCTTGGCCGGAGGCCCTCAGCGACTTTAGAAGCGGCTAATAGGCTTTTCATATGAAGCTCTTGAGGACGGCGGCGTTGACGGGGATCGTCATCGCCGCCGTCGTCGTCTTGGCGCTCGAGCCCGCTTCGGGGGCGTCGACCGAGAAGAACGTCGCGACCTGCGCCGACAACGTGCTGATCGGTCACGGCAAGCCTGGCCGGCGGAGCGAATCGAGCTCGGCCGGCCCGGTCGGGATGCCGAGGTGGCCCCTGCGGCAGATGAGCGCGATGAAGAACGGTGACCTCGTCACCAAGGCGGGGATCCTGGTCGAAGGCGACGTGCCGGTGATGGTCAAGGTCCCCGAGGAACTACGCGAACGGGTCTTCCTCTACTACGGCCGCGGGCCGAGCCACCGCTCGGTCTCCTTCGCCGACTCGAACGGCTTCTCCGAGGTCGAATTTCATCCCTGCGAAGGCCGCCCGCAGACGATCTGGCCCGGCGGCCTCCGCATCCGTGGTGAGGGCTCGGTCCACCTGGTGGTGGAAGCCGAAGGGAAGACGAGCGTGCTGAAGCTCGGTCAGCCGCGCGTGGCCAGGTAACTCTCGACCTGCGGCGGGACCTTCTTGCCGAAGGCCATCCGCACGCCCTCGCGCAGGACGTGATCGGCCTGGTGGTCCTCGTTGCGGTCGCGCGGGTTCAGGCCGATCCAGGCCGCCGCGGCGGCAGTGGCGAGGACGGCGCCGTCGTCGCCTTCGGGGTCGATCCCTTCGGCGGTGGCGACCAGCGTGCCGACGAGGTCCTCGACCGCCGTCACCGGCCGGTCGTCGTCCTCGTAGATCTCGTACAACGCCATGATCGCGTCGTCGGCGTCGCCGGGATCGACGATCGCGGCCGCGTCGCGGACGGCTTCGGAGACGGTCGGGGTGCGGTGATGGGAGCTTTCTGGCATGGCCGGGAGACTATCTATGTTGATGGGCCGAAAACTTGCCTATACGGCAAGTTTTCGGCCCATCAACACCTCGGCTCAGGACGACCTCGGTGTTGTGGCGCGGGGTCTCGGTGATCGCGCGGCGGAAGGAGCGTTCGGGGGCGGGGTCGGCGGGTTCGACCACCCGGCGCGCGACCAGCTCCTCGAGCACGATCGCCATCTCCTGCTGCGCGAACGCGGCGCCGAGGCAGCGCCGCACGCCGCCGCCGAACGGGATCCAGGTGTAGGTCCCCGGCGGCGTCTCGAGAAAGCGCTCGGGGCGAAAGCGCTCCGGCTCCGGGTAGATCGTCGGGTCGCGGTGGACGAGGTGGATGCTCGGCACCACGGTGACGCCGGGCGGCAGCTCGTAGCCGCCCAGCTCGACCGACCGGGTGAGACGGCGAAGCACGGCGACGATCACCGGCCGCAACCGCAGCGTCTCCTGGATCGTCGCGGTCAGGTAGGCGTCCTCACCCGCGGCGACCTCGTCGCGCAGGCGGCCCAGCTTGTCGGGGTGGCGGATCAGCCGCTCGATCGCCCAGGAGAGCGCCGTCGCCGTCGTCTCGTGCCCGGCGACGAGGAGGGTCAGGAGCTCATCGTGGATCTCGGCGTCGCTCATCGGCGAGCCGTCCTCGTGACGGGCGGCGACGAGCAGCGAGAGGATGTCGTCGCGCTCCTCGAGGTCCGGCGCGGCGCGACGCTCGGCGATCTCGGCGCCGATCAGCGCGGCGACCAGGTCGACCCGGCGGCGGAACGGCGGGAAGGAGCGGATCCGGGCGGGGCCGATCGCCAGCATCGGCACGATGAAGCGCGGGTTGGTGAGGATGTCGAGGAAGGAGCGCAGCGCCTCGCGCAGCGGTGCGAGCCGCTCACCGCCCCCGACGCCGAAGACCGTGGCGAGGATGATGTCGAGCGTCATCGCCTGCATCCGCGGCCGCAGTCGGTAGGGCACCCCGGTGGGCCAGCTCTCGATCTCACGCGCGGCGATCTCCCGCATCGTCGCCTCATAGCCCGCCATCCGCCGACCGTGGAACGGCGGCAACAGGAGCTTGCGCTGGCTCATATGGGCGCCCTCGTCGAGGGTCAGCAGGGAGAATTCGCCGAGCAGCGGCCGCAGGATCTCGTTGCCCTCGCCGGCGTGGAAGATCCTCGGGTCGCCGGTGAAGACCTGCTTCACCACCTCCGGATCGGAGACGACGATCCACTTGCCCTCGTAGGCGATCTCCAGCGTGAACATCGGGCCGAGCCTGCGGCGACCCTGGATCAGCATCCACTGCGCCTGCCGCGACCAGATCGCCGTCTGGATCGGGCGAGGCATCCGCGGGGCCGGCGGCAGACCGGTTTGCACTGCCATGGCTCGACCATACGCCCGCGCACCTCGTGCCAGGTGTGACGTTCATCGCACAATCTCGTGTCACGTCGAATAGGTTTCCCGGCGATGTCCGAGTTGCCGCGACTGCCGGTGCCGCTCGAGCACCACATCCTGAAATGGGCGTGCGGCCTCTCGCCGCGGGCGAGCCGGGCGCTCTTCGGCAGGCCGCCGGTGATCGACGGACAGACCCTGTCGACCGAGACGCACGCGCTGCTCGCCCTGGCGCGCCTCTCGGGCAGCAACGGCTTCTTCGCCGGCAAAGACGCCGAATGGGCGCGCGCGCAGGCGCGCTACGAGGCGCGGGTGACCGCCCGCCGCAAGCCGATCGCGATGGCCGAGGTACGGAAGGTCCAGATCCCCGGTCCGGGCGGCCCGATCCCCTCGCGCCTCTACGTCCCGCCGCTGCCGATCCCCGATGCGGCGGCGCCGCTGCTCGTCTACTACCACGGCGGCGGCTGGGTGATCGGCGACCTCGACATGTACGACGACCTGAGCCGGCTGATCGCCGCGGCGGCCGGGTGCATGGTGCTCACGATCGACTACCGGCTCGCGCCCGAGCACCCGTTTCCGCAGCCGCTCGAAGACGCCCAGACGGCGTTCGAGTGGGCCGCGGCGAACGCCGAGAGCCTGGGGGCGGACCCGAGGCGGATCGGCGTCGGCGGCGACTCGGCCGGCGGCAACATGGCCGCGGTGGTGAGCCACCGCGCGCGCGACGTCGGCGGCGCGGTACCCGCGATGCAGCTCCTCTTCTACCCGGTCGCCGACTCGGCCGACGACACCCGCTCGCGCAAGCTCTTCGCCGACGGCTTCGTCCTCACCCGCGCCGACATGGAGAAGTTCGAAGCCGCCTACCTGCCGCCCGGCACCGACGCCTCCGACTCGCGGATCTCGGTGCTCAGATGCCCCGACCTCCGCGGCCTGCCGACCGCCTACGTCGCCACCGC
>DASZUH010000197.1:0-7667 GCA_035547715.1 Solirubrobacterales bacterium | reverse complement strand
ATAGGGGCCCAAATACACCGAACGCGTTCTCGGCGGATGAGGATCGGTGATGTTCCCGGAGCCTTCGTCACGGGAGGCGCGCACTTCGTGGAGGAACACACGCCTCGCCCCGGCGCCCGTCACGAACCCTCCCCACTCCCCACGGGACCCGGCCTTCTCGGTGGCGGCCACAACCTGCCAGGGCCGCCACCGAGAAGGCCGGGCGCAACTCGGACGGGCGCCACGCTTAGGGCCGGCGTGCGCTCGGTCACCCTGGAGGAGGGCCGATTCCGCTACCGTTGAATGGTCGGGCAGGCGCGATCGCCGCCCGAGAGAACCCGTTTCCTCCACGTGCACCTGCACTTCCGGGGCCGCTGGATCTCCCCGAAGAAGTCAATTCAAGGAGCACTCACATAGCTACGTTTGCCGAACTCGGCACCTCCGAGCCGGTGGTGGACGCGCTGCGCGCGCGAAAGATCACCGAGCCGTTCCCCGTACAAGAGATGGTCATCAGCGACGCGCTCGACGGCCACGACCTGCTCGTCCAGTCGCCGACCGGCTCGGGCAAGACGCTCGCCTTCGGCGTGCCGCTGGTCGACATCGTCGAGCCGGGCGCCTGGGGCCCGCAGGCGCTGGTCCTGGCGCCGACGCGCGAGCTCGCCTCGCAGATCGTCGATGAGCTCGAAAGCCTCGCCCGCGCCCGCAAGCTGAACCTCGCCGCGGTCTACGGCGGCGTCGGCTTCGGCCCGCAGATCGCCCGCGCCAAGAAGGCCGACATCCTGGTCGCCACGCCGGGCCGGCTTGAGGACCTGATCGCCCGCGGCGCGGTCGCCCTCGACCAGATCCAGGTGCTCGTCCTCGACGAGGCCGACCGGATGCTCGACATGGGCTTCCGCCCTGCCGTCGATCGGATCGTCGGCCAGACCCCCGACGACCGCCAGACGCTGTTCTTCTCGGCCACGCTCGAGGGCGCCGCGGGCAAGGCCGCCCGCGACTACACCTTCAAGCCGCGCTCCCACGTCAACGCGCCGAAGGAGAACGTCGCCGCCGACATCGAGCACCGCTTCCTGCGGGTCGAGTCCCAACCCGCCAAGCTCGACCACCTGGTCGCCTCGCTGAACGCCGAGGAGCCCGGGCGCTCGCTGATCTTCGTCCGCACCAAGCGCGGTGCCGACCGGTTGGTCAAGCGGCTGCGCGGCGAGGACGTCGAGGCGGTTGCGATGCACGGCGACAAAAGCCAGCGCCAGCGCGAGGCGGCGCTCGCCCGCTTCGAACGCGGCGAGGTGATGACCCTGGTCGCCACCGACGTCGCCGCCCGCGGCATCGACGTGCCCGACGTGGTCCGCGTGATCAACTACGACGCACCCGAGGACCGGGCCGCCTACGTCCACCGGATCGGCCGCACGGGCCGCGCCGGGCGGACCGGCACCGGGATCAGCTTCGTCCTCGCCGACGAGGTGAAGGAGATGCGCCAGATCGCCAAGTCGCTCGGGATCGAGTTCGGCGCCGAGGGCCGGACCGAGGGCGGCTCGCCGACGCCGACGCCAAAGCCGAAGCGAAACGAGGGCGGCCGTCCCCACGCCGACGAGCGCCGGGAGGCCGACGGCCCGCGGCGCAGACGGCGCCGTCGCCGCAGCCGCAAAGGCAGCACCGTCACCGCCGCCAACGGCGGCTCGCGCGACTAGGCCGTTCCCGCGGGCGGGTCAGGCCGACCTGGTCTGGCCCAGCCCGTAGTGGCGGGCGGTGTCGGTGAAGAGCGTCTTCAGGATCGCCCGGTTGACCGGGGTGGCGGCGCGGCCGAGGGCGGTCGGCTCGACCGCGATCGTCCAGGTGAAGCGGCAGGCGTCGGCGCCGCGCGGCTCGACCAGGTAGTCCTCGGCCAGGGCGCGGAAGAGCGGCCCGGTCGATTCGGTGACGTAGAAGGAGTGGCGCCGGCCCTCCTCCCAGCGGAAGTAGTACTCGCGCAGCATGTTGGCGCCCTGCAGCGCCTTGACTTCGCGGGTCGTGCCGACGCCGAAGGGCCGCGGCGAGGTCCAGCGGACGTCCTGCAGGATGCGGCACCAGTGGAGCGCGTCGTCGGCGGTCAGTTCCTCCCAGACTTTCGCCGCCGGCCGGGGCACCTCGAAGCCGGCCCGCAGGCGCATCGGCGCGCTCTCGAAGAACGACTCGTCGACCGGCTTGCACCTGAACCAGGGCGGCATCGGGCGCGAGCCTATCCCGCCTCGGTGACTTACGCGCGAATCTCTTCGACGAAAGAGGTGCGAATCAGGGTCCGGAGGCGGAGTTGCTTGATTCTGCTGCGCCATTCGAGGCCGTTTTGCCTATAACGTTCGCTTTCCGTTCCATGTCTCGATCAAAGAGGGTGCATGACTGTCCGCGTGATGCAGTTGGAAAGGCAGCAAGATCTGCTTGCGCACCTTGCAGCATGCGGGAGCCTGCCGCCGGCCGAGGTCGCCGCGCTCGGGTCATTGGCGGCGCAGCTTCATCGGAAAAACGTCCTGCCGGTGGTCGGCGCCGGGGCGTCCTACGACTGTGGGATGCGCCTCGGAACCGAGATCTCCGAAGACCTGTTCGCCGCCTACCGGGCCAGTGCTGATTTCGCGCCTCACGACGAACAACTGGGCAAGACCGACCTCCCGGGGATCGCCGAAGCGATGTACCTGAAGACGAGCCAGACCCGGGTGGTCTCAGAACTCGGCCTGCCGGATCGAGATATCTGGCGCCCGGCGGCCGACATGGGCGATCACTTTTGCGTCTATTCGGTGATCGCACGGATGGTGCGCGAGAAACTTGTGCGAGAGGCCTTTGGTTTCAACTATGACTGCGGCGCGGAGGCGGCTTTCAAGCGTGAAGGATTCGCATATGGAAACCTGATGCCAGGGAAGCGTTGGATCGATCGGGCGCGCACCGTTGCGGACGGCGCGACCAATGCGAGCCTCGCTCAGGACCCCGCTTCATTCACCTTATTCAAGGCGAACGGGTGCGCTGAACGATTCCGGGAACTTGCCGTCAAAGACGGGCAGAGGGCCGCCGAAGAAATCGTGGTCAGGACCGACCAGATCGCACGGTGGAAAGTGTCGGCCTGGAGCCGCCCTCCTTTTGAGAACAGGGCGCAGAACCACGTCCTCATGTTGATCGGTTTCGCGGCTCAGGATCCGAAAATCTCAAACGTCCTGAGGGATACCTTGGAAGGTGTTTATCAGGCGACGTCGGCCACCGGGGTGCCTCGTGTGGTCGCCATCGACTATTCACCCAACTCGACTCCGATCGACGCTCTCATCAACACCGGTCTGGGAGGCGCTCCGCCCGCGACCGGTGCTGCCACGCGCATCTGCACGAAAGGATCAACGGCAACGGCGGCGCTCCTGATCCTGATGACCGAGATGTTGACCATCAAGCTCGGCCACGCACTTGCCAACGCGGGTGTCATCCTGCCGAGCGATCTCCAGGCTCGCGTCAACCTCTTGTCGGTCAGCGCGCCTTCGATGCAACGCTGGTCCTATCTGGTCGAAGAAGCGGACGAAAACCTGATTCAGCGGGCGAATGCCCTCGCGCACGGCGGATACATACCGCTCGGCAACAATGCCGAGCTGGCAGCCCGGCAGATCGCGGCCCGGATGAGGTTGCGGGAAACCTTGGACCTGCCGGAAAACGAGACGGCCGATGAAGCCATGAAACACCACGGCTTCATCCCTGACCCTCGCGACGGTTGCTTCTACATGCCGGTGGGGATGGAACAGGATCGGCTCGCGGCGGTATTCCGGCCTGGCGTCGAACACCAGCTGCTCAGGAGGGCGCTCAGCGGTAATTACCCCGCCGGTGGTGATTGCATCCTGGTATCCGGTGACGGAAGTGAAAGGCGAGGAGTAAGTCTGTCTTCTGGACGTGAGGTGAACAATGAGTAGTCCGACCTCACAGGTTCTTCAGCGCCTCGAACAGTCGGACTTCGAAACCCACGAGGGGGATCCCGCACCGTTCGGCGAGCATCTTCCGCTCGTGACCGGGGTCGCCTGGGAGAAGAAGACCGCTCAGCTGGTGCTGGTGGCGGAGGCCATCGGCGATATCGACGTTGACGTGTGGCGTCAGTTCCTCTTCGCCGGATCGGGAATCCGATTCCAGCTGTCGGCGGAGCATTCATCAGCTTTCGGCACCCCGGTGGCGATTGCGATAGTCGACGACGAGGCGGAAGGGCGTTTGCGGGTGCTCGCCGAGAGCCTGGCTGAGGACTTTTCGATCTTTAGCCGCGTCGATCTGAATTTCGTCAAGGTGGGCGATGTCGGGCGGCCCGAGGTGCTCGACGATGCCCTGGCACCGCTTCTGCCGAGATGCCGCCGTCTCCTCGGGGCCGAGATCTCGAGGCAGGAGGTGATGCGCTTTTGGGATCTCCTGAGGCGGGAAATCGCGAAGGCCGCGGCGGGCCTCGATCCAGTCTTCGGTAATTACCGAGAAGTGGCCGGCGACTACTGTGCGGATGTGCTGATCGGCATGAGCGCCGACGAGCCGGAATTGCCGTCACCTCGTCCCATCGGAGAAATCAGCCTCAGTCGGTTTCGGTCGATCGCTTCGCTCAAGGTGAAATTGGCCGCGGTCAACGTGGTGCACGGTCCGAACGGCAGCGGCAAGACGTCCTTGGTCGAGGCGATGGAACTGGCGTGGGCCGGGACCTCCGAGCGGAAGCCGACCGATGTGTCGGCGGCGGAATATGCCGAAGCCCTTCCACAGGGCGGCTTCGGTGAATTCCGGATCGTCGCGGACCAGGAGGAGGTCGACGCCCCCTCCGACACCGCACGCGCCCAGTTGGCACGGAGTGTCCTCGCGCACGAGGCGATAGCGAGGCTCGCGGGCCAGTCGCCGAAAGAACGCTTCACCGGCCTGCTGGAAATCACCGGCCTGGAGATTCCGGACCTGAAAGCCCGTACCGCCGTCCTCTTGAAACAGGCCAAGCAGGATCTTGATCGCGCCCTGTCCGAAGCCGGTCTTGCGAACCTTCCGCGGTCAAACGCGGTCGCCCTCAAGCATTACGAAGACGAAGTGGGGAGCAGCTTTTCCGCAACGTATGACCGGTTACCGCGGGTCGAGGACGTGCAGGAGGCATTGGTGTCGGTCTCCAGGGGGAAATTTCGCGGTGTTCCCAGGGGACGGGAACAGGCTGTAAGGAACTCGCTGAAGGAGGCCGACGCCGCGGTTCTCGATGCTCTGGACGGTCGCTTGTCCGAGCCGGGCATCGGGAAGATTCTGGATACGTCAGCGCGGTTGGTTCTCGAATTCATCGACGAGCGCGCCAACGACCTGGCGGTCAGCCAACGTCTTCTGGGACAGCTGCGGGACCAGCTGAGGGTCGAGAGGTCACATGAGGAGGACCCGCGCGTCGTCGACCAAGGACTGGAGACGGAAGCGCCCATCGGCGTCGAGTTGGCGACGAGATGGCTCCGCCATTCGGAGGCGCTACGTCTTGCCGCGGCTCAATTTCGCGCCGACGCCGAGTCCGTTCATGACGACCGCTGGCGGACCCTGATCACGGCGTACGCCGAGAACGTCGATCGCGCCGCCGACAGTGCTCCCGTGGACGAACTCGGCCACTTCGCGCGTCCGGCTCCGCCGCCGCGTCAGGAACGGACGGTCGTCGTCGATCCTGAGGTTCAGCGTGCCGCCGGATTCGACGGCGATCCGATCGAGCCCGAGCTCGTCGGTCCCGTGTTGAGGGAATTGACCGACGCCCTCGAGGCGCAGATCGCGGGTCTGCGCGCCATCGCCGAACGGCTCGAGCGTCACCCGGTGCGGACTCTCGATGCGCACAGGGAGAACCTGATGCGGGAGATGTGCAAGTTCGAACTCGCTCGCACCCTTCGTCGCGAGGGGCCGATCCTGAAGGCAAGCGAGACCCTCGTCACGCAGCTTCTCGACGAAAGGCTCGCTCCCGTGGTCCGAGAGTTGGTTGCCGCCATGGTGCGGTTCGATTGGTACTTCAAGCCACTCAAGATGTCGACGGGGACTCGAAGCATCGTGTTGGGAGGGCTTGCGACCGATCGCGAGGACCTCGATGCCCGGTTGTTGCTGAACTCGGCCGAGCAGACGGTCTTGGGGCTGGCCTGGTTCCTCGCTCTTCACATGTTGCAGCCCGAGGAGCACCGGCAGGTTCTCGTGATGGACGATCCCACCGCCGTCTTCGACGAGGCCAACACGGCGGGATTCGCCAGTACCCTGCGCGCTTTTTCGAGACTCCTGAATCCGCGGCAGATCGTGGTGGCGACCCACAACGATCAGATCGCCGCGATGCTCGCGGAGGAATTGGCCGCCGTCGACGGTTGGCCGGAGTCTGTGTTGCGGCTCCGGTTCAGGCGCAACGACGAAGATGAGAGTGAGGCGACGGAGGACCGGGCACGAGAGGTCGAGAGGCGGGTCGAGGTGGAGTCGGAGCGCCTGGGCCTGGTCGGAGACGTCGCCGCCTAGCGTTGGTCCGCGGCGCGGCGCCTCGCTTCCAGGGCGTAGGCGATCTCGTGTGGACAGCGCCAGAAGAGGTCGCCCTCGCCTGCGTAGTCGTGGGCGTCGACCACGCGGCCGCCGTCGGTCACCGAGATGACGAAGGGCGGGCCGCAGAGGGTGTGACCGACGAGGGCGCGGCGGGTCGAGCCGATCACGGCGACCGACCAGCCGCGGCGCTGGCCGACCGCGGCGACCAGGGCGGCGACGAGGAGCGGGTCGCCGTGGCGCAGGGTGAGGACGCGTTCGGGGTCGAGCTCGGCCTCGGCGGCGGCGGCGTCGAGAGGGGTGGTGGTGAAGGCGGCGCCGACGCGCTCGCCGAGCGCCATCAGCCGGCCCAGCGGGTCCTCGGCCTCGTCGGGCAGGCGTGCGGCCAGGGTGCGGAGGTCGTGGCGCATGCGCTCGTGGTTGGCCGGGCGCATCGTGAGCAGGGTGGACTCGAGCAGGGTGGGGAGGCCGCCGGCCGTGCGGGGATCCATCAGCGCCTCGCGTAGCGTTCGATCACCAGCTGCTCGGCCACCGGCATCTGGACCTCGTCGCGCTGCGGGGCGCGGAGGACGCGGCCGGCCAGCTTCTCGTGGTCGACCTCGAGCCAGGCCGGGACGCGGCCGACGTTCACGCTCCACCGCGTGCTCAACGGGGCGACCGGGGAGCCGGGCGCGATCGCGACGCGTTGGCCGTCGCCGACGATCGCCGAGGGGATGTCGAGGCGGCGGCCGTCGACCTGCACGTGGCCGTGGGTGATGAACTGGCGCGCCTGGCGCCGGGTCGAGGCGAGGCCGAGGCGGAAGACGACGTTGTCGAGCCGGCGCTCGAGCAGCTCCATCAGCGCCTCGCCCGCGGTCGAGTCGTGATGGCGGCGCGCCTTCGACACCAGCCGCCGCATCTGTTTCTCGCGCACGCCGTAGGCGATCTTGAGTTTCTGCGCCTCGCGTAGCTGGCGGCCGTACACGCTGAGGTTGCGACGGCGGTTGGCGCCGTGCTGTCCCGGCGGCACCGGCCCGCGGCGCTCGAGGGAGGTCTTGCGGAGAAGCTGACGCTCCCCCTTGAGGTCGAGCGGAACGCCCTCGCGGCGCTCGAGCTTCTCGACCGGTCCGATGTAGCGGCCCATGTGGTTGCTTGCCTCGCTTTCGTCTGGAAGCCCTCGTATTAGGGCACCCTAATACGAGGAAGATAGCGAGCTTTTCGCTACCGAAGATCCCAACGCC
>DASZUH010000196.1:0-10113 GCA_035547715.1 Solirubrobacterales bacterium | reverse complement strand
GTAGGGGCCGCGGTCGATCACCGGCACGGTGACCGAACGACCGTGATAGCGCAGCTTCACCAGCGTCCCGCACGGCAGCGTCTTGTTGGCGACGCCCAGCGTCCCCGGCTCCAGGGTGCCGCCGCAGGCGACGCCGTTGCCATAGAGGCCGGGGCCGTAGTAGGAGGCGCCGGCGTAGCGGTAGGAGGTCAGGTGGCGGACCTTGCTGTGGGAACCGCGCACCCGCCTGCCGTGGATGCCGAAGGCCTCCACCTTGTAGTTGCCGATCTCGCCCGCGTCCCACTTCACCCGGAAGGTGCCGTCGGACCGCGTGCGGAGCGCGAGGGTCTGGTGGTCGGGACCGCCGACGACGATCTTGACCCGGTGGATGCCGCTCGGGCGCACCTTGCCGCGCAGGGCCACGCCCTCGCCGCTCAGCACGGAGTGCCGGGCGACGTGCAGCGTGACGTGTGACTTGACCCGCTTGGGCGCCTGGTGGTGATGCCGCTCGACGGGCGCCCGGTGCTGATGCTGCTGGGCGACCGCCGGCAACGCGCCGATCGACAACGCCATGGCGGCGCCGATCACGGGCAGGATGAATCGCATCGTGTTCTCACTCGCTTTCTGCCTGCCTACGGGGTTAGCTGACGGGCTCACGTGGCCCGGCGTGGTGGCCGGCCCCGTTACAAGCGCGGCAAGGCGCCTGATTCGCCCCGGTCGCCTCGGCGTGGTGGATCGCCGACGGCGCAATTTGGGTCCCCCGTTCCCGCCCGCGCTGACGGCGAGGGGATTCGGCAGATGGGTTCTTTCCTTTTGGGAGAGAACACCCTAGGGACCACGAAGGACCACCCGTGTGATGAGGCTCACGGATGTGAGCAGATGCACATATTCGTGCGAGGACGCCTATCTGGCGCTTAAACCGGCCTGCAAAGCCAAACAAAATGCTCCACACGGCCTGAACACCGTGTGCGAAGATGAGTCGGTGGGCAACGTGGACCGGCTTTCCGGGCTCGATTCGTCCTTTCTCCACATGGAGCGGGAGGGCGCCCACATGCACGTCGCCTCGACCATCATCTTCGAGGGACCGGCGCCCTCGCACGAGGAGTTCCGCGACCACATCGCCTCCCGCCTGCACCTGGTCCCGCGCTTCCGCCAGAAGCTGCGCACGGTGCCGTTCGGGCAGGGGCGGCCGGTCTGGGTCGACGACCTTCACCTGAACCTCGAGTACCACGTCCGCCAGACCGCGCTCCCCTCCCCCGGCTCCGACGAGCAGCTGCGCAACCTCGCCGCGCGGATCTTCTCCCAGCAGCTCGATCGCTCCAAGCCGCTCTGGGAGCTGTGGCTGGTCGAGGGCATGGCCGACGGGCGCTTCGCCGTGATCGGCAAGAGCCACCACGCGCTCGTCGACGGCGTCTCCGGGGTCGACATCACCACCGTCCTCTACGACCTCGACCGCGAGCCGCCGCGGCCGTCCCCGCCGCCGCCCTGGCTCGCCCGTCCCGAACCGACCGATGCCCAGCTGCTCGGCGACGCGCTGAAGGAGCGCCTGACGAGCCCGGGCGAGATCGTCCGCGGCTTCCGCCACGCGCTGCGCGGCCCGCGCCAGGTGGTGAAGGGGGCCGCGGCGACGACGCGGATGGTCGGCGCCAGCCTCAAGGCCCCGGCGACCCCGTTCAACATCGAGATCGGCCCGCACCGCCGCTTCGAGATGTCGCAGGCGCACCTCGCCGACCTGAAGCGGGTGAAGGACGCCCATGGCGGCACCGTCAACGACGTGATCCTTTCGGTCGTCTCCGGGGCGATCGGCAACTACCTGCGCGCCCGCGGCCACGACACCGACGGGATGACGCTGCGGGCGATGGTGCCGGTCTCGATCCGCGAGGCCGAGGAGCACGGCGCGCTCGGCAACCGGATCACGGCGATGATGGCGCCGCTGCCGGTCTGGTGCGAGGATCCGGTCGAGCGCCTCCACGTCGTCACCGCGTCGATGGGCGACCTGAAGGCCTCGGGCCAGGCGGTCGGCGCCGAAATCCTCACCCGGCTGACCGACTTCGCGCCGACCACGATCGTCTCCCAGGCGGCCCGCCTGCAGCCCGCCCAGCGCTTCTTCAACCTGGTCGTCACCAACGTGCCGGGGCCGCAGTTCCCGCTCTACGTGCTGGGACGGCAGATGGAGTCGATCTTCCCGATGGTGCCGCTGGCCCGCAAGCAGGCGCTCTGCATCGGCATCATGTCCTACAACGGACAGGTGAACTTCGGCCTGATCGGCGACTACGACGCGATGCCCGACCTGGCCAGCTTCAAGCTCGACCTCGAGGAGGCGACCGACGAAGCGATCGCCGGCGCGCCGCCGGCGCCCGCCGGCGCCGCGGTCGAGGCTACGGCCGGCGCACCAAACGCCCGCTGATCTCGAAGGGCTCGTGGTTCGCCGTGTAGCGCCAGGCGCGTTCGCCCGGGTCGAAGCCGGAGGTGGTCGTGTCGGCGTTGACGACGACCGCGGTGATCCGCCGGAAGCGGCCGGGGTCCGGTAGGCGCGCGACCAGCTCGCCGCCCGCTTCGCGGTAGGCGAGCGCCTTCACCGTGCGCCCGTGGCGCTCGCTGCCGAGGCGACCGACCAGCGCCAGCCCGGCCGCCACGCCCCGCGGCGCCTTCACCTCGACTTCCACCGCGCGCCCGGCGGCCGCCGGGATCCGGAGCAGGGCGAACGTGGTGTGGTTCAGCCGTCGCGTCTCCGGCGCTCCGTCCGGCGCCAGCCTCCCCTGGCGCGGCAGGTCAGGGTAGAGGTAGCTCTCGCGGAAGCCGATCCCGGTGCGCCACTCGGAGGCGTCGGCGGCGAAGCGGGTGAAGTCGCGGCCGAAGGTCGAGGGACCGGCGGCGCGGATCGCCTCTTCGTAGGCGGCGACGGCGAACCCGGCGGGCCGCGCGCCGGCGGCGTCGGCCCAGGCTTCGCGGACGATCGGGCGCCCGTAGTGGTGGACCAGCCACTCGTTCCAGACCGCCGACCCGTACTCCTTCATCGACCCCTGGGTCAGCGGCCGCCTCCACATCCAGGTCCGCCTGCCCGTCCCGGCCCAGCGGCGCACGTAGCGCAGGTAGTCGTTGACGCCGTTGTAGACCTGGTCCTCCATCCAGACCGCGCTCGACTCGGCGAACCAGGGGTCGCGTTCGACGTCCTCGGCGTCGTAGCCGTACTGGAGCACGTGGTCGTACTCGTGCGCGAGCGTCACCCTGAGGTCGCGCCCGGGCTCGGTCCCCGGGTAGTCGAAGCGGCTGTAGTCGTTGTCGAGGACGAGGTAGGCGCTGCGACGCTTCGGTGCGGCGCCGGCCGGGGCGAGCGCGGCGTCGGTCGCGGTGTAGCCGAACACCTGCTCCCCGGCGAGTTCGGTGAGGTAGATGTCGGTCTTGTCGTGCCCGCCGCCGCGGGTGCCGTCGCCGAGCGGCTCGCGCCAGCCGAGCACTTCGTTCTCGACGTGGTGGACGTTTTCGGCGACCGCGAGGACGCGCTCGACGTAGTCGGGGATGCCGTCCTGGTCACGCCTGGCGAGGTTCGGCGCGTCGACCCCGATCGCCGCCCAGTGGACGCAGAAGTGGGCGCCGCAGTCGGGCGAGTCGGCGGCCTCGCCGACGTCCCAGGGTGTCCGGCCGGGCCGGATCCCCGGCTCGCCGGGGTGCGCGGCGACGGCGGCTCCCGGAAAGGCGGCGAGGACCGCGGCGGCGGCGAATATCGACAGGCGCAGCCGCATCAGCCGGACCCTAGAGGACGGCGGCCGCGATACTTGTCGCTCCCGTGCGCCTGGCCCTCGCCCAGATCGACCCCACCGTCGGCGACGTCGACGGCAACGCGGCGAAGATCGCCGCGTGGATCGGGCGTGCGCGCGAGGCGGGCGCCGAGCTGGTCATCTTCCCCGAGCTCTGCATCCCCGGCTACCCGGCCGAGGACCTCTACCTGAAGCGCCACTTCCTCGCCGCAGGCGTGGCGGCGGTCGAGCGGCTGGCGGCAGGCCTCGCGCCCGGGATCACCGCGATGGTCGGCTTCGCCGAGCCGGTCGAGGGCGGCGGCGACCACCGCCACGCCTACAACTCGCTCGCCGTCCTCGCCGACGGCGCCGTCCGGCGCGTCTACCGCAAGAACCGCCTGCCCAACTACGCCGTCTTCGACGAGCAGCGCTACTTCGTCCCCGGCGAGGACGAGGAGGTCGTCGAGATCGCCGGCACCGCGGTCGGGCTGACGATCTGCGAGGACGCCTGGGCGCCGGGCCCACCCGGGCAGGCCGAGGCCGACGCCGGGGCCACGATCATCGCCAACCCCTCGGGCTCGCCCTACCACCGCGGCAAGGGGCACGAGCGCGAAGAGATGTTCGGCGAGCGGGCGCGCGAGTACGGCGCCTACTTCGCCTTCGTCAACCTGGTCGGCGGCCAGGACGAACTCGTCTTCGACGGTCAGAGCCTCCTCTTCGGCCCCGACGGGACCGTGCTCGCCCGCGCCGCCCAGTTCGAGGAGGAGCTGCTGGTCACAGAGGTCCCGGCGGGCGCGGGCGCCGCGCCCCTCGCCGACCCGCTGCCAGACCTGGACGAGGTCTACGGGGCGCTCGAGCTCGGCCTCCGCGACTACGTCGAAAAGAACGGCTTCAGGCACGTCGGGCTGGGGATCTCGGGCGGGATCGACTCGGCGCTGGTGGCGCTGCTCGCGGTCGACGCGCTCGGGCCCGAGCGGGTGACGCTGGTGGTCATGCCTTCGCCTCATTCCAGTGAGGAAACCCAGGCGGACGCGCGTCAGATCGCTCACAACCTCGGGACCGCCCTGATCGACATCCCGATCGAGCCGATGATGGAGGGCTACGACGAGGCGCTCCGCGTCCACCTGCGGCCCAGCGCCGAGGACAGCGACGTCAGCCCCGACCCAACCCGGCCGTCGGAGCCCGACCTGGCGGCGGAGAACATCCAGGCGCGGATCCGCGGCAACCTGATGATGGCGCTGTCCAACCGGCACGGCTGGCTGGTGCTGACGACGGGCAACAAGAGCGAGATGTCGGTCGGCTACGCGACCCTCTACGGCGACATGGCGGGCGGTTTCGCGGTGATCAAGGACGTGCCGAAGACGCTCGTCTACCAGCTGGTCGAACGGCGCAACGAACGGGCCGGGCGGCACCTGGTGCCGGCCTCGGTGATCGAGCGGCCGCCCTCGGCCGAGCTGCGGCCCGACCAGCTCGACAGCGACTCGCTGCCCGACTACGACCTCCTCGACCGGGTCCTCGAGGCCTACGTCGAGCGCGACGAGGGCCGCGACGAGATGGTCGCCGCGGGCCTTCCGGGCGACGTCGTCGACGAGGTGATCCGCCTGGTCGACCGGGCCGAGTACAAGCGCCGCCAGGCCGCCCCCGGGATCCGCATCACCCCCAAGGCCTTCGGCCGCGACCGCCGCCTACCGATAACGAACCGCTTCGGCGGCTGAGGACGCCCCGGATCGGCGCCTGACGGCGTCCTCGGTCGCTCGCGTGCCGAGCACGCCACGCTCCCTGCGTCCTTGTCAGGCTTGACCCGGAACGCCCTCAGGGCGTTGGCGCCGGTCTGACCGCCATGGTCATCTTCGCGAGGGCGCAGAGGCGCTCGTCGGCGTCGAGGATTTCGACCTCCCAGACCCAGGTGCTGCGGCCGCGGTGGCGGGCGACGGCGCGCGCTTCGGCGTGGCCCGCGGTCACCGGGCGCAGGAAGCTGACCTCGATCGCCTGCCCCATCGCGATCATCCCCTGCTCGTAGACGGCCACCGCGGTGGCGTAGGAGCAGAGGCTCTCGACCAGGGTCGAGTAGACGCCGCCGTGGAGGATGCCGTAGGGCTGGCGGAGCTCGTCGCGGAACGCGATCCGGGCGCGCGCGTCGTCGGGGTCGAGCGCCAGCCACTCGGTGCCGATGTAGCCGTCGAAGTTGCTCTGCGGTACGTCGGCGGCCGTCTCGGCCTTCTCGGGGTCCTTAATCGAATCGTCGCTCGCCATCGCCGCGCACCCTATTAGGGTTCCCCGGGGTGGCGCTGAGCGACGAGCAGAATGCGATGCTGCGCCTGTTGGCCTCGGGCGAGCAGGGCTACGACGACATCGCGGCCCTGATGGGCCTGAGCGTCACCGAGGTGCGGGCGAAGGTGGTCGGGGCGCTGGCGCAGCTGGAGGCGGAAGGCAAGCCCGCACCGGACATCCCGCCGCCGGGGCCCGCCGGCGCGAAGCCCGCGGCGGAGGCGGCGGCGCCCGGGCCGGAGGCGACGCCCGAGCTGTCGGAACCGGCGCTGGCTCCCGAGCCGTCGGAACCGGCCCCGAGCGAGGAGAAACCTCCGGCGCCCGCCGCACCGGCCGCGCCCGTCCCGAAACCGGCCCCGGAGGCCGCCTCCCCACTCCCTTCGCCGCCGTCCCCCCGCCGCACGATCACGCTGCCGAGCGGTCGCGGCGCGTGGCTGCTCGGCGGCGGCGTGATCGCGGCGATCGTCGTGATCGTCGTCGTCATCCTGCTCGTCTCCGGCGGCGGCTCCGGCAACTCCTCCTCGACCGCCTCCGGCACGACGACGCCGGGCGCCGAAACGGGTGCGACCGAAAAAACCTCCGAATCGTCGGGCGGTACGAAACAGCCGACCCAGGCCCGGCTGGTCGCGGTCGACGGCTCGGAAGCCGAAGGGCGGGCGACCTTCGGCCGGGTGAAGAACAAGCTGGCGCTGGCGGTCGAAGCGACCGGCCTCGAACCGACCGAGGCGGGCACCTCCTACACCGTCTGGCTCGCCCAGTCGGCGACGAAGATGCTGCCGCTGGCGTCGACCGCGGTGAAGGCGAGCGGCAAGGGCGCCGGCGACATCGCGGCCGAGTTCGAAGTGCCGGTGGAAGTCCTCGGCTACCTGGCCGACGGGACCTTCGCCGAGATCGCGATCACGCGGACCGAGGACGCCAAGATCGACGCGGCGATCAAGGTGGCGAAGCAGGAAAAGACGACGCCCGCCTACACCGGCGAAGAAGTCCTGCACGGGCAGATCACCGGCCCGATCGTCGGCCTCGCCAAGCGCGAAGAAGAAGAAAAGGAATAGCTAGGGCAGGAGCTTGCCGGGGTTCATGATCCCGGTCGGGTCGAGGCGCTCCTTCACCGCGCGCAGGACCTCGAGTCCGGTCTCCCCCACCTCCGCCGCCATGTAGGGGGCGTGGTCGCGGCCGACCGCGTGGTGGTGGGTGATCGTGGCGCCGTTGGCGACGATCGCCTCGCTCGCCGCCCTCTTCACCGCCGCCCACTGCTCGACCGCCGCGCCGCGCCGCGCCCGCGAGATGAAGGTGAAGTAGAGCGAGGCGCCGTCGGGGTAGGCGTGGGAGAGGTGACAGAAGACGAGGCCCGGCGTGCCCTGGCCGTCGAGCGCCCCGCGGATCGCCGCGCCGACGGCGCGATGGAGCTCGCCGAGCCGGGTCCAGGTGTGCGAGGTCTCGAGCGTCTCGACCATCGCCCCCATCTCCATCAGCAGGTCGCGCTGGTAGGGCCCGGCGTAGCGCCCGTGCTCCCAGGAGCGGCCGCCCGCGCGGCCCAGGTACACGGCGCCGCCGCCGCGCAGCGCCCGCACGGTCAGCGCCCGCCGCCGCGTCAGCGCTTCCTCCTCGCCCTCGTAACCGACGATCATCAGCGCGCCGCCCGCCCGCCGCCGCGCCTTCAGGTAGGCACCGAAGGCCTTCCCGCCGGCGCCGCGCGGCCCCGAGAGCGCCAGCGAGCCCATCGTCTCCTCCTCGTCGGAGACGCGGACCACGGTCGGCAGGCCGGGACCCTGGGCGAGGACGCGGACGATCTCGCAACCGGCCTCGAAGCTCTCCGCGATCCAGGCCTCGTAGCGGCGCTGCGGTGGGGCCGGACGGACTCGCACGGTCACGTCCGGGATCACGCCGAGCGTGCCCTCGGAGCCGAGCACGAGCTCACGCAGCGCCGGCCCGGCGGCGGTGTGCGGGCTTTCCAGCGTGCGCAGGTTTCCCGCCGGGGAGAGGAGCCGCACCGAGGTGACGAGCGAGTCGAAGCGGCCATAGCCGCTCGAGGCCTGGCCGGCGGAGCGGGTCGCCGCGAAGCCGCCGATCGTCGCGTACTCGAAGGACTGCGGGAAGTGGCCGAGCGTGAGGCCCTGGGCGCGGAGTGCCGCCTCGGCCTCGGGGCCGCGCAGCCCGGCGCCGAGCCGCGCGGTCAGCGAGACGTCGTCGACCGTGACTTCGCGCAGGGCGGCGAGGTCGAGGCTGACGAGCGACTCGTGGGCGCCGCGGAGCGGCTCGACGCCGCCGACCACGCTGGTGCCGCCGCCGAAGGGGACGACGGCGACGCCGTGGGCGGCGCAGGCGTCGATCAGCCGCCCGACCGCCGCCGTGTCGGCGGGGACGACGACCGCGTCCGGGGCGTGCTCGAGGCGGCCGCCGCGCAGCCGCACCAGGTCGACGTAACCGCGCCCGGCCGCGTGCCGCAACCGATCCTCGTGGGAGTCGAAGACCGCCTCCTCGCCGACCGCGTCGATGACCGCGCGCGGCAGCGGCCGCGCCTCGGGGAGCCGGAAGTCCTCGATCCGCGCGGCCAGTGGCCAGGGCTCGAGCTCCCCGATCCGCTCGCGCAGCACCCCGAGCGCGGTCGCGTCGAGCTCCGTCCGCCGCATCGGGTCGCCCCATCCCCACCAGTTGGTGTCGCGCCGCGGCTCGGTCACGACCCCGCCCCGTGGAGCCTTGGTGGCGTATATCGCCACCATCGCTCCACGCCGCTCACGCCAGCGCCTCTTCGAGCCCGTCGAGGGCCCGGTCGAGGATGTCGCGCTGCCCCTTGCGCATCATCCAGCCGCCCAGCCGCGACATCCCGCGCATCGTCTGCGAGGAGGTCATCACCACGCGCGTCTCCCCAGCCTCCGCCGGGTGCAGCTCGATCTCCACCGTCGACTCTTTGAGGTGCTTGGCGAACGGCGAGCCCTCGAGCTGCTGCTCCCAGACGTAGCGCTCGTTCTCCGCCGAGGACACGCAGCGATAGTCGGCGCGCACGCCGCGCCCGTGGTTCGTCTCCAGCACCTTCGTCCACTGGCTGCGGCGGCCGCCGGAGCGCTTGTCGACGTCCTCGACCCGGGACACCCGCGGCCACCAGCGCGGCAGCGCGTAGGGGTCGGAGACCAGCTTCCAGACCGCGGGGACGGGCGCCGCCAGCGTCCGCCTGCGGGTCACCCGCGGCACTACTCGCCGGCGAGGCGGCGCAGGTCGCGCACCAGCAGCAGGTGCTTCAGGTGGCTGACCGTCGCGGCGAGGCTCTCGAGGCTCTGCAGCGCCTCTTTTCGCCGCTCCGGGTTGCGCGAGCGCAGCGACGGTCCCAGCAGCGCTTCCAGGAGCTGTGCCTCACGGTCGGCGGACGAACGGAAGACGCGCAGGTTGCGCGCCCCGACACCAACCCGTGACAGTTCATTGGCGGCGCGGACGATCTCGCGGTCGGTCTCGTCGTAGACGGTCCGTCCCTCGCGTTTCTCCGGCTGCACGATCCCGAAGCTCTCCAGCTCCTTGATCAGCTCCTCCCGCGCGCCGGTCTCCTCGACGATCTCCTCGAGGCTGAGGTAGGTGCGCGAGGTGTCGACGAGGATCGCCCGGCGCACCGCGCCGCTCGCCGGTTTGCGGTCTTCGCCGGTGAAGCCGATGTCGTTGCCGGCGGCGAGCTCCTGGCGGATCACCCGCAGCGGCAGGAACTCGTCGCGCTGCAGGCGCAGGATCGTCCGCAGGCGCTCGACGTCGGACTGGCTGTAGAGGCGGTAGCCGCCCGAGGTGCGCCGCGGGCTGAGCAACTTCTGGTCCTCGAGATAGCGGATCTTCGAGATCGAGACGTCGTCGAACTCGCTCTGCAGGATCTTGCAGACGGCGCCGATCGTCAGGGCCTTGCGCGGACGGCTGGCGGAGTCCGGCGTGCGCCGGGCTGACTCGGGGACGGACGCCATCAGCGCTCCAGGTAGCTGAGCTTGTACTTGCCGATCTGGATCTCGTCGCCGTCGGCGAGCCGGTGCGACTCGATCCGCCGGCGGTTCACGTAGGTGCCGTTGAGCGAACCGAGATCGTCGATGTAGAAGCCGTCGCGGCGCCGCACCAGCAGCGCGTGGTTGCGCGAGACGGTGACGTCGTCGAGGAAGACGCC